>JAQGNC010000029.1 GCA_028292065.1 Betaproteobacteria bacterium | reverse complement strand
CATACAGTTAGCGACCGCCGCCACCCATGTCCCGCACCGGTTTCGCCCACCTCCCGCTCCACGGCGGTAAAGCCCCGACTTATCTCTTCAAGCGCATGGTCCCGCTCTCGCGCGAGATCGTCGTCTTCATCGCAGCCGAATTCGGGCGTGAAGAGGTGCTGCGCCGCCTGTCCGACCCTTACTGGTTCCAGGCTTTCGGCTGCGTGCTCGGTTTCGACTGGCATTCGAGCGGGCTCACGACGACCGTCTGCGGCGCGTTGAAAGAAGGGCTGAAAGGCACCGAGAACGAGCTCGGCATCTACGTCGCAGGCGGCAAAGGCGCGACGTCGCGCAAGACCCCGTCTGAGATCACCTCCGCTTGCGATCGCCTCGGCACCGACCCGCAGCCGCTCGTCTACGCGAGCCGGATCTCGGCGAAAGTCGACAACTCCGCGGTGCAGGACGGCTACCAGCTCTATCACCATTCGTTCGTATTCACCGGGCTCGGCCAGTGGTGCATCGTGCAGCAGGGCATGAACGACGAGACTGCGATGGCGCGCCGCTATCACTGGCTCTCGGACAACGTCACGAGCTACGTCGACGAGCCTCACGCGGCGATCTGCTGTGATGCCACCACGCCGACGCTGAACCTCGTCGCGAAAGACAGCGCCGAAGTACGAAGCGCTTCGGCGACGCTCGCCGGCGAGAGACCGGAAGTCACGCTGCAGGCCTTCCACCACCTGCCTCTCCTCGACATGCCGCGGCGTCACTGGATACAGGACATCGACGTCAACCCGAAGTATCTGCAGAAGATCCTGCTGAAGACGTATGAAAAAGCACCGGCCGATTTCGAGTCACTGCTCGCGATCGAAGGCGTCGGCGCAAAGACCCTGCGCGCGCTTGCGCTGACCTCCGAGCTGATCTACGGCACCAAAGCGAGCCGCCAGGACCCCGCGCGCTACTCGTTCGCGCACGGCGGCAAGGACGGCACACCGTTCCCGGTCGACCGCACGACTTACGACAAGACGATCGAAGTCATGCGTGATGCGCTCAACGGCGCGAAAGTGGAGCGGAGTGAGAAGGTGAAGGCGTTCAAGAGGCTGGCGGAGTTCGCGGGGACTGGGTGACCCGCGAAAGATTGCCCGAGCGCCTCGGGATTGCTTCGTCGCACCGCTCCTCGCAATGACACCAACAACGTCATCGTGAGGAGCGGTGCGACGCGGGATTGCTTCGTCACCGCGTTCCTCGCAATGACACCAAAAAAGTCATCGCGAGGAGCGGTGCGACGCGGCGATCTCGTGGCGCACGAAAGCCGATAAAAGGGGACAACCCCCTCCGCGCAGACCAAGTCAAAATGGATTCCGGCCTGCGCCGGAATGACGACCCCGGGCTGCGCCGGAATGACGACGCCGCACTCATGCACTGCGCCGACGTCGCGCTGCACGCGCAGGAGCGTCATCCTGGCGTACGCGGACAGGAGCGTCATCCTGGCGTACGCCAGGATCCATTTTGACTTTCAGCGCGGTCGAAAATGGATTCCGGATCACACCGCGCTCACGCGCGGTCCGGAATGAGCGACATGGGAGGCGTCCCGCGCCGCGGTCACTCGGTCAGCTTCACCCCCGCCTCGACGATGATCTTCGCCGCTTTCGCCGATTCTCCGCGGATGAACTCGCGATACTGCTCGGGCGTGTTCGGCGCGGGCTCGAAACCCATCGCCCTGAATTTCGCCGCGATGTCGGGCATCTTCATCACCTGAACCGCGGCGGCGTTGAGCCTCCTGAGGATCGGGTCGGGAAGGCCGGCGGGGGCCATCAAGCCGAAGAAATTCACCAGCTCGAAACCGGCGAGCGGCGGGTGCTCGGCGATCGCGGGCACGTCGGGAAGCACCGAGACTCGCGTCAGCGACGTGACGGCGATCGGCCTGATGCGGTTGCTTTGCACGAACGGGAGTGCCGCGCCGATGCTCACGAAAGTCATCGTGATGTGCTTGCCGGCGACGTCGGCGACCTGCGGCGCGGCGCCTTTGTAAGGCACGTGCATGATCTGCACGCCTGCCAGCTTGTTGAAAAGCTCGCCGGTGAGCTGCTGCGGATTGCCGACGCCGCTCGACGAGTATGTGAGCTTCTTCGGATTCTGTTTCGCATACGCGATCAGCTCCGCGACGGTCTTCGCCGGCACATCCATGTTTACCGCGATCAGGTTGGGCACTTTCACGAGCAGCGTGATCGGCTGCAGCTCGCGCTCCCAGTCGTATGCCATCTTCGTATAGAGATGGGGGTTCGACGCGATCTCGCCGGCGGTGATGAGGAGGGTGTAGCCGTCGGGCTTCGATTTCGCCGCCGCGTCGCTTCCGATCATCGCGCTTGCGCCGGGACGGTTGTCGACGACCACGGGCTGCCCGAGGATTTTGTTCAACTGCTCGCCGAGCAGGCGCGCGCTCAGATCGGTGCCGCCCCCGGCAGGGAAGGGGCAGATGATCCTGATCTGCTGGCTGGGGTAAGCCGATTGCGCGTGAGCGCCGGAAAGTCCAGCGACCGACATTACGGCTGCGCACGCGAGTGCGGCACGGTACGGTACTCTCATGTCTCCTCCGGTTTTTCGACGTCATTCGGGCGCAGGCCGGAATCCATTTGACGTTGAATGACGTTGAAAATGGATCCTGGCGTACGCCAGGATGACGTATGCGCATCACAACCGAAGAATGGCACATTTCAGTCGGCGGCGAAGAAACCACCGCCGTCTTCGAGCCCGCGAAGGTCGCAACGCGTTCCACGTTCGTCTTCGCGCACGGTGCGGGCGGTCACATGGCGGACCGCGGCATGCTTCGGCTGTCCGAGGTATTACGCGACGGCGGCCTCGACGTCGTCCGCTTCAACTTCCCGTATCGCGCGAAAGGCCGCGGCGGCCCCGACCCGATGCCGCGCCTCAAAGCGTGCATGTCGGCGGTGATCGAGCGCGTGCGGGCCGAGCTGAAACCTTCGACGCTCCTCATCGGCGGACGCTCGATGGGCGGACGCACCGCGTCCATGCTCGCCGCCGAAGGCTTTGAGTGTGATGGCCTGCTGCTCTTCGCGTATCCGCTGCACCCCGCAGGCAAACCTTCGAGCCTGCGCGACGCGCACCTGCCGCAGATCGAAGTGCCGGTGCTCTGTTTCAACGGCACGCGCGACGCGCTGTGCACGCGAGCGCTGATGGAGCGCGCGTTGACAGCTGTGACCGCGCCGTGGGAGATGCACTGGATCGACGGTGCAGATCACTCGTTCCACGTGCTGAAGTCGTCGGGACGCACCGACGACGATGTGATGGACGAAGTGGGTGCAGCTGCCGGTGCATGGCTCGACCGCGGCCGAGGACGCCGTGATAGCGGCCGTTCGTGCTGAGCCTCGCGGCCTGGAACGCCCTAATAACGGCCGTTCGTGCTGAGCCTGTCGAAGCATGAACCCGCCGTTCCCCTTCGACCGCGGCGCAGTGCGCCCGCTCAGGGCGAACGGATAGCAAGTTCCCGTTACAGCTCAGCCGAGCTTCATCTGCTGCAGCACCGCGCGGCCGAGCACGCCGTACGGATTCGCGTAAGTCTCCGGCATTTCGAAGTGGTTGTAGCCTTCGCCCACGATGAGCTGCACCGGTTTGCCGGCCGCTTTCACCGCGGCTGCGAAATCGCGCGCCTGCCGCTGGAACTCGGGTGTCTCGAGCGAGCCGTGAGCGACGATGACCGGTGCGTTGAGATGCTCGAGACGCCGCTGCGAGCTCAGCGCCTGTTCTATTTCATCGCTGAACTTCACGTACGAGCTTCGTTTCGAGAGCCGCACCGGTTTCAGGTCGTACATGCCGCTGCAGCACACGCCGCCTTTGATCACGTCGGCCGGCAGGTTGAAATCCTTGCGCCAGTCGGTGGTGAGCGCGACGCCGGCAAGGTGAGCGCCGGACGAATGGCCGGACAGGTAAAGCCGGCCAGGGTCGCCGCCGAATGTAGCGGCATTGCGATAAACCCACGCGATCGCGCGCCGCACCTGGTCCGCCATCGGCATGAGGTTGCCGCCGGTCTCGACCACGTTGTTGAAATCGAGCACGACGAAATGCGCGCCGGCGTTGACGTAAAGCTCGGCGGCGTAAGCGAAGTCTTTCGAGACCCCCGAGCGCCACGCGCCGCCGTGGACGAACACGTTGATCGGCGCGTTAGCGCGCCTGGTCGTATAGATGTCGAGCCCTTCGATCGGCGCGGGTCCGTACGCCTGGCGCCGGGGCGCTCCGAGCCGGCTGCGCACCGCTTCGCTGTTGCTCGCGTAGCGCCTGGTGATCTGCTGGAGGTTCGGGGCGTAGACCGCCTGGTCGTAAGCGTCGTCGAGCGCGGCCTGGTCCAGATCGAGCCATACCGCAGGACCTTTGACTTTTACCGGCGTCGGTTGCGCGTCCGAATGGCCGGCTGCCATCGCTAAAGGACTCGCGGCGATCGCGCCGAGAAACGAGCGGCGGGTGACGTTCTCGTTCTTCCTGTGCATTCGAGATCCTCGGTCGTCATGCGGTTTGTTCGCCGAATGATAACCGGCGCAGCTCCTGCGCACTCAACATGCGGCTGCCGAGTCCGGGGCCGAGCACACGGCCGAACTGCGGAACCGGAACGCCCATGATCTCGCCGAAGGTGCGATACGCCGAGTTGCTGTTGACGGTCGGCGTGCGCACGTTGAAGCCGAAAGGGGGATAGGTGAGGTCGAGGCGGTTCAGCAGCGGCATGGCTTCGAGCGCCGCATTCCAGCGCGCGAGGGCGTCTTCTCCCTGGTACACGACGCGTGCCCGGCTTCTCGCATACATGCGCGTGGAGTCGACCGGTACGCCGAGCATCGCTGCGTAACTCTGATCGTGCGCGAAGACGAAGACCCGCAGGCTGTGGTTCTTCGTGGTGCCGATCGGCAGGATCTTTCGCGTGATGCGGTCGTAGGCGAGGCCGTGCAGCTCGGCGAGGGTGTGGCCATTCGCGTTCTTCAGCACCCAGAAATTGTGGCAGCACGCGAGCGCGACGCGGAAGGAGCGGGCTTCGATGAGGTGGGTGGCCAAGTTGCGTTCCTTCAGAACCACCCCCATCCCGACCTTCCCCCTGAAGGGGGAGAGCACGCGAAGCTTGCGAGGGGGCCAGAGTTATCCGCGGCGCGGATGACAAAACATCCCCTCCCCTTCAGGGGGAGGGTTAGGGTGGGGGTGGTTTACGAGCCGCGTCAGCGATCGTCACTTCACCTTCATCCCAGGCTCCGCCCCCGAGTCCGGCGAGAGGATGAACAACCCCGGCGCGTCGCCCGAAGCGGCGAGCACCATGCCTTCGGACAGGCCGAACTTCATCTTGCGCGGCGCGAGATTGGCGACCATCACCGTGAGGCGGCCTTTGAGCGTCTCGGGGTCGTACGCCGACTTGATTCCCGCGAACACCTGCTTCGTCCCGAGCGCGCCGACGTCGAGGGTCAGCTTCAGCAGCTTGTCCGCGCCTTCGACGTGCTCGGCGTTGGCGATGCGCGCGATGCGAAGATCGATCTTGGAGAAATCGTCGATCGTAATCGTTGCCGCTTCAGCGGCCACGAACTTCCCCTCGCCCTCAGGGAGAGGGGTCGGGGGTGAGGGTGGTTTGGCAGCATCCGTGCCTTTCTGCTCGTCCTTCGGTTGAATCTGGGCTCCGAGTTCCACTGTTTTCTCCTGTTTCTTTTTGCCGGGCGAGGCCGCTGCAGGCTGCAGGGTCTCCGCGTTCGCTGCGGTGAGCGCCTGGATCTGTTTCGTGTCCACGCGCGTCATCAAGTGCGTGTAAGGCTGGATCTGGTGACCGGCGGCGAGCAGCGTATCGATCGAGCGCCAGTCCAATGTTTCGGTGTTCAGGAACGCTTCGACGCTCGAAGCGAGCTTCGGCAGCACCGGTTTGAGCAGCACCGTGATCAGGCGGAAGACGTTGAGCACTTGCGAGCACACTTCGTGCAGCCGCGTGTCGTTCGACGCGTCGCGCGCGAGCTCCCACGGCTTCGCGCCGTCGATCCACGCGTTGGTCTCGTCGACGAGGTGCATGATCTCGCGCAGCGCCTTGCCGTATTCGCGGCTGTCGTAGAACGCGGCGATTCCGGGCGCGGCAGCCCTGACCGCGTGGATCTGCGGCAGCGTCGGCTGCACCGGCAGGAGTTTCCCGCCGAAGCGCTTGGTGAGAAAACCTGCGGCGCGGCTCGCGATATTCACGTATTTGCCGACGAGATCGCTGTTCACGCGAGCGACGAAGTCGTCGAGATTCAGGTCGATGTCTTCCATCGCCGCGCCGAGCTTCGCGGCGTAGTAGTAACGCAGCCACTCGGGGTTCAGCCCCTGCTCGATATAGCTCTCGGCGGTGATGAAGGTGCCTCGCGACTTCGACATCTTCTCGCCGTTGACCGTGAGAAAGCCGTGCGCGTAGACCTGGCTCGGGGTGCGGTATCCCGCGAACTTCAGCATCGCCGGCCAGAACAGGGCGTGGAAGTACAGGATGTCCTTGCCGATGAAATGGATCATCTCGGCGGTCGATCCGGCTGCGACGAAGCTGTCGTAATCGAGCCCCGTACGATCGCACAGCTGCCGGAAACTGCCGAGGTAGCCGATCGGCGCGTCGAGCCAGACGTAGAAGTATTTACCGGGCGCGCCGGGGATCTCGAAACCGAAGTACGGCGCATCGCGCGAGATGTCCCAGTCGTTCAGGCCCTGCTCGAACCACTCGCGGATCTTGTTGCGCGCTTCGGGCTGCAGGTGCTCGTCTTCCTGGGTCCACTTTTCGAGGAAGGTCTTGCACCGCGGGTCGGAGAGCTTGAAAAAGTAATGATCCGAGGTCTTGCGCACCGGTTTCGCGCCGGACACGACCGAATAGGGGTTCTTGAGATCGGTCGGGCTGTAAGTCGACCCGCACACTTCGCACGAGTCCCCGTACTGGTCCTTGGCGCCGCACTTCGGGCACTCGCCCTTGATGAAGCGGTCCGGCAGGAACATCTCCTTGACCGGGTCGTAGAACTGCTCGACCGGTTTGACGTCGATCAGCCCGGCGGCTTTCAGGCGCTCGTAGAACGCGCTCGAGAGCGTACGCGTCTCTTCGGAATGGGTGGTGTAGTAGTTGTCGAAAGCGATGTTGAAGCCGGCGAAATCGCGCTGGTGCTCCTGCAGCACGCGCGCGATGAGCGCTTCGGGCGTGATCCCTTCCTTCTCCGCGCGCAGCATGATCGCGGTGCCGTGGGTGTCGTCGGCGCAGACGTAATAGACCTCGTGCCCCTGCATCTTCTGGAAGCGCACCCAGATATCGGTCTGGATGTACTCGACCAGGTGACCCAGGTGGATGGCGCCGTTGGCGTACGGCAGGGCGGAAGTGACGAGGATGCGGCGGGAAGCCATCAGAAAAGGGGGATTTCGGGGGAACTAAAGGTGTGAATTCTAAACTGAATTGATTAGAATTCCGCCCTTACTCTCGGTGCCGCGCCGTCTACGGCCCGGCACTTACTCTCAGTGCCGCGCCCTCTGCGGCCCGGCACTGACACTCGAGGAACCCCCCCATGGCAGTGACCGAGCAGCAGGTGCTTGATGCGCTCAAAGAGCTGACCGACCCGAACACCCGCAAGGATTTCGTGTCGTCGAAGTCGGCGCGTAACGTGAAGGTCGAAGGCGACAACGTCTCGCTCGACGTCGTCCTCGGCTATCCGGCGAAAAGCCAGGTCGAGCCGATCCGCAAGGAGATTACCGCCAGGCTGAGAGCGATCCCCGGCGTCGCGGGCGTCAACGTCAACGTGACGATGAAGATCGTGCCGCACTCGGTGCAGCGCGGCGTGAAGCTGGTCCCCGGCGTTCGCAACATCATCGCCGTCGCTTCGGGCAAAGGCGGGGTGGGGAAAAGCACGACCGCGGTCAACCTCGCGCTCGCGCTCGCGGCCGAAGGCGCGACGGTCGGCGTGCTCGACGCGGACATCTACGGGCCTTCGCAGCCGATGATGCTCTGCATCTCGGGTCGCCCGCAGTCGAAGGACGAGAAGCT
>JAQGNC010000256.1 GCA_028292065.1 Betaproteobacteria bacterium | reverse complement strand
CCGAGTACCGCCCGTTCGTTAGTCGGCTATATTTACCACAGTGAATCCGAAGGTCCCCATGAAGACGTTCAATCTCGCTCTCCTGTCGCTCGCGCTGGTCGCGGGTGTGGTCGCCGCACCGGACGCGGATGCGCGGGGCCGCGGCCATCACCATTCCGGTGCGCGTTTCGGCGTGTTCGTCGGGGCGCCGATCTTCCCGTATTACGCCCCGTACTATTCGCCGTACTACTATCCGCACTACTACTACCCGCCCGCGGTCGTCGCCTCACCGCCGGTGTATGTCGAGCAGGGAGGCTACGCGGCCCCGGCCGCTGCGGCGCCGTCGGCGCAGAGCGCCAGCGCCTACTGGTATTACTGCGCCGACTCCCAGACTTATTACCCCTACGTGCAGAGTTGCGCGTCGCCGTGGCAGCAGGTCGTGCCGCAGTCGTCGCCTCCCTCGTGAGAATCGCCATGAACCGTATGCGCATCAGCGTGGTCGCCGTCGCGGCAGTCCTCGCCGCCGGCTGCACTTCCATTCCCACCGGGCCCAGCACGATGGCGCTTCCGGGCACCGGCAAGCCTTTCGACCAGTTTCGCGCTGATGACCTGGGCTGCCGCCAGTACGCGAACGAAGCGATCGGCGGGCAGACCACGGCCAACGCCCAGCAGGAATCGGGCGTGAAAAGCGCAGTCGCAGGGGCCGCGATCGGCGCCCTGATCGGCGCCGCGGTCGGTGGCGGCCATGGGGCTGCCGTGGGTGCCGGTGTCGGCGGCGGCGCGGGCGCCATCGCCGGTGTGGGCGCGGCCGACACGTCGGGCTACGAAGTTCAGCGCCGTTACGATCAGGCGTACACCCAGTGCATGTACGGCAAAGGCCACCGCGTCGCGGTGAACGGGCGCTTTTCCCCTGGCTACTATCCGCAGGCCAGCGCGCCCGCGTCGCCTGCGTACTACCCGCCTCCGGCGCGCTACAGCACTGCGCCGCCGCCCGGATCGGCGCCGCCCGCGGGCTCCGCCCCCGGACCGACCGCGTCCGCAGGCTTCCCCCCGCCGCCGCCTCCCGGCTCGCCCCCGCCCAATCCGGCGTGGATACGCTGAGCTAGCGGCTCAAGTCACAAGCTTAGAGTGGAATTAAAGGCCGTTCGTGCTGAGCTTGTCGAAGCATGAACACTGCCGTTCTCCCTTCGACTGCGGCGCAACGCGCCCTTCGACAGGCTCAGGACAGGCTCTGCTCGGGGCGAACGGATTTGTGAGGCGCATTCACGCATCACCGCACTAGCCGCTCAGCGAGTCGCCGCGGAGGCCAAGGCCTCGAAACCTCGATCGAGGTCCGCGATCACGTCGTCGGCATCCTCGAGACCGATATGCAGCCGCAGCGTCGGCCCTCCGGGGTTCCATCGAGTCGCCGTGCGGCACGCGTCCGCGTGCACGACGGTCACGAGGCTCTCGAAACCGCCCCAGCTCGAGCCGATGCCGAAAAGCTCGAGCGCATCGACGAAAGCCGCCAGCGCGCGGTCTGCGACCGGTTCGAGCACGCACGCGAAGAGCGAAGCGGCGCCTTCGAAGTCCCGCTTCCAGATCGCGTGTCCCGGGTCGCTTTCGAGCGCCGGGTAGATCACCCGCTTCACTTCGCCCCGCGCTTCAAGCCACCGCGCGACGCGTAACGCGCTCGCCATCTGGTGGTTCATGCGCACGCCGATCGTCCGAAAGCCGCGTAAACCGAGATAGCAGTCGTCGGGACTCGCGACATAGCCGTAATCGGTCACTGTTTTGCGCACCGGCATCCAGCAGCGCTCGTTGGTGACCACGATACCGAGCATCACGTCGGAATGCCCGCTGATGTATTTGGTCGCGGCGTGTATCGATACGTCCACGCCGCGCTCGAACGCGCGAAAGAAGTACGGCGTTCCCCACGTCGTATCGGCGAGCACGACTGCGCCGCGCGCGTGCGCGACTTGTGCGATCGCGGGGATGTCCTGCATCTCGAAAGTGAGCGAACCCGGCGCTTCGCAGAAAACCGCTTTGGTGTTCGGCTTCATGAGCGCCGCGACGCCCGCGCCGATCAGCGGATCGTAGTACTCGACCTCGACGCCGTTCGCTTTCAACTGCCGCTCACAGAAGTTGCGCGTCGGTGCGTACACCGAGTCCGCGACGAGCAGGTGATCGCCGGTTTTCACGAAAGCGCAAAGCGCCGCGGTGATCGCCGCGAGACCCGAAGGCACCGCGACCGCGCGATAACCCCCTTCCATCTGCGCGACCGCTTCTTCGAGGGCAAAAGTCGTCGGCGTGCCGTAGCGTCCGTAGCGCACGACCTTCTCGCCTTCGGCGGGACGCGTTTCATACGAAGCGAGGTTCGGGTGGATGACGGTCGAGGTGCGAAACACCGGCGTGTTGACCATGCCGTCGTAACGGCCCGGGTCGCGACCGACGTGGGTGAGCAGAGTGTCTTTCTTCATTGTGTGCACATGATGGATGGGAGAAAAGTACGACTGCCGCATCGGCGCGAGGGACGGTGTGCGCGCCTGGTCGTCGGGTCGAACGCAAGTTGCGCTATGCTAGCGGAAAAAATCGCCTCCGCTGGAGTCCACGTTGTCACCCCCGATCAGATCCCGGACGGCGCAGGCCATCGCGTACGTCGTCCTCGCCGCATTGCTTGCCCCGAGCACCGCGTCGGCCCAGACCGCCTATCCTGCAAAACCGATACGCCTCGTCCTCGGTTTTCCGCCCGGCACGAACGTCGACGTGCTCGCGCGTCCGATCGCTCAGCATATGACTGAATCGTTCGGGCAGCCCGTTATCGTCGACAACCGGGCAGGAGCCACCGGGCTCATCGCGAACGAATTCGTTGCGAAAGCGCCTGCCGACGGGTACACGCTTCTCGTCGCGCCCGGCTCGTCGTTGACGAGCACGCCGCACCTGAAGCTGAAGATGCCGTACGACTCGCTGCGCGATTTCGCGCCGATCATCCAGATCAATGCGTTTCCGAACGTCGTCATCGTCAATCCGGTGGTTCCCGCGAAAACGGTGAGGGACCTCGTCGCCATCGCACGCGCCAGACCCGGAGTGCTCACTTTCGGCTCTTCGGGCGTGGGCAGCGCGTTTCACCTCTCAGGTGAGCTGTTTAAAACGCTCGCAAAAGTAGACATGCTGCACGTGCCATACAAAGGCGGTAATCTTGCGCTTAACGACCTCGTCGGCGGTCGCATCGATGTGATGTTCTACACGCTCGCCGTGGCCAATCCCCAGATCAACGCCGGTAAAGTGCGCGCGATCGCAGTGACGAGCCTCGCGCGGGACCCGACGCAGCCGAAGCTGCCCACCGTCGACGAGTCGGGCCTGAAAGGCTACGAGATCGTCGGCTGGCACGGTTTCCTCGCGCCTGCCGGCACCGCGCGCGACGTGGTGAACCGGGTGAATGCGACCGTTGCGAAAATACTGGGGACGCGCGAGATGCGCGATCTGTGGACGAGCCAGGGAATGCAGGCCGTGACGAATACACCCGAACAGTTCGCCAGGCGTTTGCGAGAGGATTACGAGAAATACGGCCGTGTCGTCAAGGCGGTGGGCATAGCGCCCGAGTAACAGCGTAGCCGTTCTGCGGCGACAGTGAGGCACATGTGTGCGTGCCGCGAACGCGATCTGCGCGCAGTTCGTCGCTGTGAGGTTGCCGAAACATTCAGAGCTCGATGCGGTAAAGGAGTATTCATGGGTCATCACGAATTGTTCGAGGTCGACGGCGCGCACGTCTCGCGCCTCGAAGACCTGCGCCTGATCACCGGCGCCGGGACGTATGCGGCGGACTGGAACCTGCCGGGACAGCTCTACGCGTTCTTCGTGCGCGCCGATCGCGCCCACGCCAACATCAAGTCGCTCGACATCGCGGCCGCGCTCGCGCACCCGGGAGTCGCCGGCGTGTACACCGGCGAAGACGCGGTGCGTGCGGGCTATACGCGCGCGCTGACGTTCCTGAATTTCAAAGGCAAGGACGACATGGAAGGCCGCATTCCCGAGCGGCCCGCACTCGCGCACGGCCGCGTGCGCTTCGTCGGCGAGCCGGTCGCGCTCGTGGTGGCGGATAGCGCGCTTGCGGCGCAGGACGCGTCCGAGCTGATCGAGATCGAATACGAAGACCTGCCGCCGGTGATCGATCCTGAAGCCGCGGTGAGACCCGGCACCGCCCAGCTCCACGAGACGGTCCCGGACAACACGCCTTTCGAGTACGAAGCCGGCGACAAGGCGGCGACCGCAGCGGCATTTGCGGAAGCGGCGCACGTCACCCGGCTCAAGGTGGAATCGACTCGAGTCGTGCCGAGCCCGCTCGAGCCTCGCGCGTGTCTCGTCGCCTTTGAGCCGAAAGACGAGAGCTACACGGTGCACGTGTGCATCCAGGGCATGAACATGATGAAGCGCCAGCTCTCGGCGTACACCCGGGTGCCCGAAGACAAGCTGCACATCGTCGCACGCGACGTCGGCGGCGGCTTCGGACAGCGCAGCACCGCTTATCCCGAATATTGCGCGCTCATGATCGCGGCGAAAGCGACGGGACGGCCGGTGAAGTGGGTGTCCACGCGCACCGAGGGGTTTCTGTCCGACACCCACGGCCGCGGCAACATCATCGAAGGCGAGCTCGCGCTGGATAAAGAAGGGCGCTTTCTCGCGATGCGCCTGAACTGGCTCGCCGACATGGGCGCGTATCTCTCGCCGGCCGGCCCGGTCAGCCACATCCGCAATCCGACCGCGTGCATGACCGGCGTCTACAAGATTCCGGCGCTGTATGGCTACTGGCGCCTCGCGATGACCAACACCGCGCCGATCGCGGCGTATCGCGGCGCGGGGCGTCCCGACATCGCTTACGTGATCGAGCGCCTCGTCAGCAACGCGGCCGCCGAGACCGGCATCGACGCGGCCGAGCTGCGCCGGCGCAACTTCATCCAGCCCGAAGACTTTCCGTACAAGACGCCGACCGGCAGCACTTACGACAACGCCGATCTGCCGGGGGTGCTGAAAAAAGCGCTCGCGCTCGCCGACTGGAAAGGCTACGCCGAGCGCCGCAGCGGAACCGACAAGACCGGGAAGCTCCGCGGCATCGGCATTTCGTCGGTGATCGAGAACACCGGCGCAGGCATGTATCCGAAAGACGAGATCGAGGTCGAGGTCGGCAAGGACGGCACCGTCACGGT
>JAQGNC010000247.1 GCA_028292065.1 Betaproteobacteria bacterium | reverse complement strand
CGACGTAGCTGCCCCGGTCGACGTTCGTCACTCGCACCATCGTGCCGAAAGGCAGGCTCGGATGCGCCGCCATGAGCTCGCTGTTGCGAAAGACCTGGCCGCTCGCGGTGCGGCGGCCGTCGAAGCGCTTGGCATAATAAGACGCCAGGCCTCGCTCCCCTTTGATCTCGAGGTCGGTCGCGAGCTCGAGCGCGTGTGCGGCCGGAGCGGCGGCGCACATGAGGATCAACCCTGACAGCAGCGTTCTTGTCATCGTGGCAGGCAAAGCGGCTCCCCTGATGTCGAAAGCTTGCGAGAGCCGGAAGATAACACAACCGGCGGCCCTGCCCGTGCGCCCAAAGTCACAGGGGCTGGTCCTCCCGCAATATCAGCCTTTATTTACCGCCGAGCTTCGGCGTCCGATGGCGGTCTTCGGGGTCGTTCCAGCCTTTGAAGCGCGGCGGCCGCTTTTCCGCGAACGCCCTGCGCGATTCCATCAGGTCGTCCTTCGCACCGTGTTCCTTCAGGCGCTCCGCGAGTTCCTCGAGCGCGTCCGACGGCTTGCCGCGCATCGCGCGCATCATGACGGTGGTATTCACCCGCGCCGCGGGCGGCAGGGTCATGAGGTGTTTCGCCATCTCGCGCGCCGTGGACATGAGCTCCTCGGGATCGACCAGGCGATTGATGAAACCGACCTCGTGCAGCCTTTCGGCGGTGAAGCGAAAAGCGAACGCGAGCTCGGTCGCGACCGCGTGCGGGAGGCCGCCTTTGATGCCGTGGTCGTAGCCGCCGAGGAGCCAGCGCTTCGCCTCGGACGATTCGAATACCGCGCCGCGCACCGCGACTCGCAGGTCCGCGCGCTCGACGAGCATGAAACCGCCGCCCATCGCGAAGCCGTTGATGGCGACGATCACCGGTTTTTCGAGCGTTCCGAGGTCGTAAGGGTTCTCGCGCTTCACCGGTGCGCTCGCGCTTCCCGCGGTTCCCCGTTCGAGCGACTCCTTCATGTCCTCGCCCGCGCAGAACGCGCGGCCGGTGCCGGTGAAGATCGCGACTTCGAGCTCGCTGCTGTCGCGAAACTCGCACCAGGCGTCCGCGAGCGCCGCTCTCAGCTCCATGCCGAGCGCATTCATCCGCTCCGGCCGGTTGATCCTGAGGGTCATCACCCCGTCTTCGCGTTCGATCTCGAGTACGCTCATTCCGCGCTCCTGGTGTCGGTTGTTTTCAGCGCGCCATGGTAGCGCACGCGACCGGCGCTTTCTCGCCTATGATGCTTGAGGCTCATGCGCACTCCATCCCCGTCGGCTCCACCCGCCCAGCACGATCCGCGCACCCGCGCGCTGCTCGAAGCGCCGATCGCGCGCACCCTGTTGCGTCTCGCCGCGCCGAACGTGCTCGTCATGCTGGTGCAGGCGTCGATGGGCCTCATCGAAACTTTTTTCATCGGCAAGCTCGGCACCGAATCGCTCGCCGGCGTGGCGCTCGCATTCCCGGTGGTGATGCTGATGCAGATGATGTCGGCCGGGGCGATGGGCGGCGGCATCTCGTCGGCGATCGCGAGAGCGCTCGGGGCACGGCGGCGCGAGGACGCCGATGCGCTCGCGCTGCATGCGCTCGTCATCGGCGCGGTCTTCGGCCTCGTGTTCACCGCTACGATCCTCGCGGGGGGACCTGCGCTCTACCGTTCGATGGGAGGCTCGGGCGCGGCGCTCGCCGCGGCGCTGACCTACTCGAACGTGATCTTCTCCGGCGTCGTGCTGCTGTGGATCTTCAATTCGCTCGCGAACGTCATTCGAGGCACCGGGAACATGGCGGTGCCCGCCGCGGTGACGTGCGGCGGCGCCCTGCTGCTGATTCCGCTGTCCCCCGCGCTGATCTTCGGCTGGGGGCCTTTTCCCGTGCTCGGGGTTGCCGGCGGCGCCTTCGCGTTCATGACGTTCTACGCGCTCGGCAGCGCCGTGCTCGCGCTCTACCTATGGACCGGGCGCAGCGTCGTCAGGCCGTCGTTACATGGCGGCGGTTTTCGATGGCCGCTCTTTCGCGACATCCTGCGCGTGGGCGCGGTCGCCGCGCTGGTGACGGTGGCCACCAACGTGACGATCGCGATCTCGACCGGCTTCGTCGGGCAGTTCGGGCCTGCGGCAATCGCCGGCTACGGGGTCGGCTCGAGGCTCGAGTACCTGCTCGTCCCGCTCGCGTTCGGACTCGGCGGACCGCTCGTCGCACTCGTCGGCACCAACATCGGCGCGGGACAGCGCGAACGGGCATTGCGCGCGGCGTGGATCGGCGCCGGGATCGCGGCGGGTCTGACCGAGGCCATCGGGCTGTGCGCCGCGGCTTTCCCGCACGCCTGGCTGACGCTCTTCGACACCGACCCTTCGATGCTCGACGCGGGCTCGCGTTACCTGCGCACCGTGGGTCCCTTCTATGGCCTCTTCGGTCTCGGCATGGCGCTCTACTTCGCGTCCCAGGGCGCCGGACGCCTCAAGTGGCCGCTGCTCGCAAATCTCACGCGCCTCGCCATCGCCGCCGGCGGCGGGTGGATCGCCCTCAGCATGAGCGGCGAGCTCACCCACGTCTTCGTCGCGCAAAGCGCCGCGCTCGCCGCGTTCGGGGTCATCAACGCCGCGGCCGTCGCGCGCGGCGCGTGGTTCGACCCGGATAAAACCGGGGTCTGACCCCAAATAACCGGGGTCAGACCCCACCTTGGTCGGGGTCTGACCCCGCCGCGGGTGGGGTCAGACCCCGCCGCGGGTGGGGTCAGCCCCCGGTTTCATTG
>JAQGNC010000221.1 GCA_028292065.1 Betaproteobacteria bacterium | reverse complement strand
GTTTCCAGATTTTCAACGTACCCGAGTTTTTTCGCTACTGCCACCAGTGTGTCCAGCTCCGATAGGGATCCAGCGGCAATGTTGAGAAAGCGAATGAGGTCCCTGGTGCTTGCGCGCGCCGCCCCTTCAGCGATGTTGCTGGGAACGGAAACGGCCGCACGCCGCATTTGCGACGTGAGGCCGTAACGTTCCGAGTCGGGAAAGCGCGAGGTGAGAGCGTAGATCGCTGCGACGAGTTCAATTGCTTGTTGCCAAGCATGGAGGTCACGGTGATTGCGCTTCACTCCCCACCCTTCACCCTTTACCCTTCACACCTTCACTTCCTTACTTCTTGTCTTTCACTTCCTCGTACTCGGCATCGACCACATTGCCGTCGTCCTGCTGCTTGCCGCCGCCTGCCGAAGCACCCGAAGCCGATTGACCGCCGGGCTGCGCGCCGCCGGCCTGACCCTGACCTTGCTGCCCCTGCTCCTGAGCATACATCTGTTCAGCGAGCTTCTGCGCCGCCTGCGCCAGCGCCTGGGTCGCGCTTTCGATCTTCGCCTTGTCGTCGGACTTCATCGCCTCTTCGGCGTCCTTCAGCGCGGCTTCGATCTTGGCCTTCTCGTCGGCGGAGATCTTGGCGCCGTGCTCGGTCAGCTGCTTCTTCGTCGTGTGCACCATGTGATCACACTGGTTGCGCGCGTCGACCAGCTCGCGCAGCTTCTTGTCTTCCTCGGCGTTCGCCTCGGCGTCCTGGACCATGCGCTGGATCTCTTCCTCGTTCAAACCGCTCGAGGCCTGGATCTTGATCTTGTTCTCCTTGCCGGTCGCCTTGTCCTTCGCCGACACGTGCAGGATGCCGTTCGCGTCGATGTCGAAAGTGACTTCGATCTGCGGCATGCCGCGCGGGCTGGGCGGGATGTCGGTCAGGTTGAACTGGCCGAGCGACTTGTTCGCACGCGCCATCTCGCGCTCACCCTGCAGCACGTGGATGGTCACCGCGTTCTGGTTGTCGTCCGCGGTGGAGAACACCTGACTCGCCTTGGTCGGGATCGTCGTGTTCTTCTGGATCAGCTTGGTCATCACGCCGCCGAGCGTCTCGATGCCCAGCGACAGCGGGGTCACGTCGAGCAACAGCACGTCCTTGACTTCACCCTGGAGCACGCCGCCCTGGATCGCGGCGCCGACTGCGACGGCTTCGTCCGGGTTCACGTCCTTGCGCGCTTCCTTGCCGAAGAACTCCTTCACCTTGTCCTGCACTTTCGGCATGCGGGTCTGGCCGCCGACGAGGATGACGTCGTCGATGTCGGTCAGCTTCACGCCGGCGTCCTTCACCGCGATGCGGCAGGGCTCGATCGTGCGCTCGATCAGCTCTTCGACGAGCGACTCGAACTTGGCGCGCGTGATCTTCACCGCAAGGTGTTTCGGGCCCGACTGGTCGGCGGTGATGTAGGGCAGGTTCACTTCGGTCTGCTGCGCCGACGAAAGCTCGATCTTCGCTTTCTCGGCTGCGTCTTTCAGTCGCTGCAGTGCGAGCATGTCCTTCCTGAGGTCGAGCCCCGAATCCTTCTGGAACTCGTCGCAGAGGTAATCCATCAGGCGCTGGTCGAAGTCCTCGCCGCCGAGGAACGTGTCCCCGTTGGTCGAGAGCACTTCGAACTGGTGCTCGCCTTCGACTTCGGCGATCTCGATGATGGACACGTCGAACGTGCCGCCGCCGAGATCGTACACCGCGATCTTGCGATCGCCTTTCTTCTTGTCGAGACCGAACGCGAGCGCAGCGGCGGTGGGCTCGTTGATGATCCGTTTGACTTCGAGACCCGCGATGCGGCCGGCGTCCTTGGTCGCCTGGCGCTGCGAGTCGTTGAAGTAAGCCGGCACGGTGATGACGGCTTCGGTGACCGGCTCGCCGAGGTAGTCTTCGGCGGTCTTTTTCATCTTGATCAGGATCTGGGCCGAGACTTCCTGGGCCGAGATTTTCTTGCCGCGCACTTCGATCCAGGCGTCACCGTTGTCGGCCTTGACGATCTTGTACGGCATCAGCTCGATGTCTTTCTGGACTTCTTTTTCCTCGAAGCGCCGCCCGATCAGCCGCTTGACGGCGTAGAGCGTGTTCTTCGGGTTGGTCACCGCCTGGCGCTTGGCCGGGGCGCCGACGAGGATCTCGCCGTCGTCCATGTACGCGACGATCGAAGGCGTGGTGCGCGCGCCTTCCGAGTTCTCGATGACCTTCGGCGTGCCGTTTTCCATCACGGCCACGCAGGAATTCGTGGTTCCGAGGTCTATCCCTATGATTTTTGCCATGTGTTCCTCGCTGAAACTTTAAAAAGCGGTAAATGAATCGGTTGAGTCAGCATATTGGGGTAATCGCTCAGCTTTCAACGCCTTTGGGCCTGGCGACGATCACCAGCGCCGGCCGGATCACGCGGTCGTGCAGCAGATAGCCTTTCTGCAGGACCTGGACGACGGTATTGGGCTCGGCGTCGGATTCGACCGTGCTGATCGCCTGGTGGCGGTGCGGATCGAACTTCTCGCCGACGGGGTCGATCTCTTTGACGTTGAATTTTTCGAAGACCGACTTGAGCTGCCTCAGGGTCAGCTCGACGCCGCTTTTCATGCTTTCGGTGGTGGCGTTCGACGAGGCGAGGGCGGCCTCGAGGCTATCCTTGACGGCCAAAAGCTCGGTTGCGAAGTTCTCGACCGCGAACTTGTGGGCGTTGGCGATCTCGGTCTGGCTGCGCCTGCGGAAGTTCTCCGAGTCGGCGCGCGCGCGCAGGAACGCTTCCTGGTGCTCCTGCGCGGCCTGTTCGGCCTGTCTCAGCCGACCTTCGAGGTCCTCGGCGGGCGCGTCCTGGGCGCCTGCCGCCTGTGTAGCTTCACTGCCATTGGTCATGTCCGGTGTTTCCTGCATCTCATGCGCTCCTCTAGACCATCGACAGATGGGGCCTCGGCGCACCTTTTCAAGTAGGCAACGACCTGCGGAATTCCGTAGGTCGTTGCCTGCTTCAACACAACCAGGGATATACGCGAGCGCAGCTGTAATCCCCTGTCGGAGACAGGCGCCGGATCAGCCGCTCATGCCCGTGGAAAGCCCGAAAGCCTTTATGTTCTCGCGACTTGCCGGTGGCTCGACCCATCCGCCGAGGTTGCGCGCGGCGATGTCGGTCAGGGCGGCGATCCACTCGTGGCGGTCGTTCAGGCACGGGATGTAGCGCAGCTCGCGGCCTCCGGCGCCGGTATAGATACCGCGGCCTTCGATCGCGATCTCCTCGAGCGTCTCGAGGCAGTCGGACGTAAAGCCCGGGCAGATCACGTCGACGGGTTCGAGCTTGCGGCGACCGAGCTCCGCGAGGACCTCGGCGGTGTAAGGCTGGAGCCATTCGGCGCGGCCGAACCGTGACTGGAAGGTGATCCGGTACTGCCCTTCGCCGAGCCCCAGCCCCTGGGCGAGCAGGCGTCCCGTCGCGAGGCACTGCTCCTGATAAGGATCGCCGCGGGTCACCGAGCGCTTCGGGATGCCGTGAAAGCTCATCACCAGCATTTCCGGGCGCCCGCGCTTGCCCCAGAAATCGCGCACGCTCACCGCGAGCGCCGCGATGTAGCCGGGGTCGTCGTGAAAATCGCGCACCGTGCGCAGCTCGGGCTGGTCCCTCATCCCCTGGAGCACCCGGAAAGCCTCGTCGAATGCGGTCGCGGTCGTGCTCGCCGAATACTGGGGATACAGCGGCAGGAGGAGGATGCGGTCACACCCTTTCGATTTCAGCGCCGCGATCCGGTCGGCGATCGACGGCTTGCCGTAGCGCATCGCGTAATCGACCGTGACGGCCGAGCGCAGGCGCTCGCCGAGATAACCCTGGAGGAGGAGCGTCTGCCGCTCGGTATGGACCTTGAGCGGCGAGCCGTCGCGAGTCCACACCTGCGCGTAGCGCGCCGCCGACGCTTTCGGGCGCGTGCGCAGGATGAACAGATTGAGGATCGGCCACCACACCGCGCGCGGAATCTCGACCACTCGCGGGTCGGAGAGGAATTCTTTCAGGTAGGTCCGCACCGCCTCGGGCGTGGCGGCTTCGGGGGTGCCGAGGTTGATTAACAGGACACCGGCGCGGCCACTCCGGTCAGTGGTGTCGGTTCGTCCGGCGGGAGTTGCAGGTATCAAGGCGTGAACAGGTGAACGGGTGAACGGGTAAACGGGGAAGGACGAATCAAGGCGTGAACAGGTGAACGGGTGAACGAGTGAACGGGGAAGGACGAAGGTGCAGTCTGACGGGTCGACGTAAGTCATGCAGCCCGAACGTCCGAGGGCAGGGCCGGGCGTCCTTGACCGACCCGTTCACCCGTTCACCCGTTCACCGGTTCACGCCCTTGGCTCAATGGTGCGACAGCGCGCTCGACAGCAGCTTTGCCGTGATGTCGACGATCGGGATCACGCGCTCGTAGGCCATGCGCGTGGGACCGATCACGCCGACGGTGCCGACCACTTTGCCGTCGACTTCGTAAGGCGCGGTCACGACGCTGCATTCGTCGAGCGACACGAGCCCCGATTCGCCGCCGATGAAGATCTGCACGCCCTGGGCGCGGCTGGAGACGTCCAGGAGCTGCAGCAGGCCGGTCTTCCTCTCGAACAGGTCGAAGAGCTTGCGCAGGCACTGCATGTCGGACGAGAGGTCGTGCACGTCGAGCAGGCGGCCTTCGCCGGAGATCACGACGTTTTCCGACGACTCGGTCGCGGCTTCATTGCCCACGTCCATGGCGCGGGTCATGAGTTCCGTCATGTCTTCGCGCAACTGCTTCAGCTCGTCGTGTATGCGGGTGCGGGTTTCCTCGAAAGTCATCCCCACGTAGTTCTGGTTCAGGATGTTCGCCGCTTCGACGAGCTCCGCCGGGCTGAAAGACTGGTCGGTGAGCAGGATGCGGTTCTGGACGTCGCCGTCGGGCGTGACCAGGATCAGCAATATGCGGGTGTCGGACAGCTTGACGAATTCGATGTGGCGAAAGCCCGCGCTGCGTCTGGGAGTCATCACGACCCCCGCAAATCGCGTGAGGTCGGCGAGGACCTGCGAGGCCGAAGTCACGAGGCGCTGGCGATTGTCGACGTGAAGC
>JAQGNC010000192.1 GCA_028292065.1 Betaproteobacteria bacterium | reverse complement strand
GAAGCGTTTGGCCCATCCGGCGTAGAAGTACTTGTCGAAAGGCTCGCCTTCGAGGATCTGCTCCTCGCGCACCGGCCCGTCGCTGACCGGGTAGGCGACCGTGCTCGAGAGCCAGACGAACTTCTCCACCCGTGCGTCGTACGCCGCTTCGAGCATCTGCGAGTTGATGAGGATGTTGGGCGTGACGTGCACCATCGGCGTCGCGTCTATCGCCGCCGCGCCCGACGTGTTCGCCGCGCACAGGAAAACGTATTGCATGTTTTCCACGGCTTTGCGGCAGTCGGCGCCGAGCGTGAGATCGCAGGTGAGATATTCGATGCGCGCATCGACCGCGACCGGCTCGCGCCGGTGCAGTGTCGCGCGCACCTGCGCGCCTTCGGCGAGCAGCCGGTCGATGAGATTGCTCCCGATGAGGCCCGTCGCGCCGGCGACGAGTACGCGCTTACCCTCCAATGACATGTCTGTGGCTCGCTTTCAGGCCTGCGGCTTCGCGACGAAGAATTCGTGACGCCGGCAGGTCTCGTCGACGCGCTCGCGCATCGCGGTATCGAGCGGCTGCATCGCGCTCGCCGCGGAATTCTCGCGCACCTGCGCGGCGGTGAGCATCCCGGGGATCGCGGTGGAGACGCACGGATGGGACAGGCAGTAGCGCAAGGCGAACTGCGCCGGCGTCTGCCCGGGAACTTCATCGATGAGCGCCGAGAAAAGCGCGTTGGCGCTCGCCCAGCGCTCGAGCTGGGCGCGATCCCACCCGCGGCGATGGTCGTTCTCGTGGAACGCGTCGCTCGCCGCATAGCGCCCGGTGAGAAAACCGAAACACAAAGGCGTGCGCACGATCACGCCCACAGCCTTTTTCTGCGCGAGCTCGAAAAGGCCGCACTCGACCGCGCGCGGGTCGAGCAGGTTGAAGTTGACCTGCACCGACTCGAAACCGAAGCGCTCGATGCCGAGCTTCGCTTCCTGCGGCGAACGCGCCGACAGCGCGAAAGCCTTCACGATGCCTTCGCGCTTCAGGCTTTCCAGCGCTTCGATCGTCTCGTCCGAAATGGCTACGATGGGCGCACTGTGCAGCTGATACAGGTCTATGTGATCGGTGCGCAGGCGCGCGAGGCTCGCGGCCGCCGACTCGCGGATATGGCGCGCGGAGAAGTCGAGCGTGCCGTCCGGCAGCATGCCGGCCTTGGTCGCGATCACGACTTGAGAGCGCCGATCGAAGAAAGCGTCGCCGATCAGGGTTTCGCTGCGGCCGAAACCGTAGAAGTCCGAGGTGTCGTAAAAAGTGATGCCGCGCTCGAGCGCTTCCTCGAGCGCGCCGATCGACTCGTCGCGATCCGCCGGGCCGTAAGCGATCGCGCCGCCGGCATCCCCGCCGATGCCCCACGCGCCGAAGCCGATTTCGGACACCTGCAAGCCGGTGGTCCCGAGCGCCCGATAGTGCAAGTGCGCGCCTTTAGTAATGGCCCGCGAGCTCGCGCTCGACCGGGTCATTGCCGTAGAGATACGCGCCTTTCTTGTTGCCGTACCAGATCACTTCGCGATACCACGTTTCCCAGCTCTCGTAGCGCACGCTCGTGCGGTCGATGCGGTTGACGGTCGCGCGCTCGTCCAGCGGGATCTGCTCGCCCGTCAGCGCCGCGCGATAGAACTGCCACATGTTGTAGCGGGTCTCGACTTCGAGGTCCGCGCTCTGGAAAGGCAGCTTCATGAGGCTGCGGTTGAGGGTCACCGCCTCGTGCAGGATGTCCGCGGGCAGGGCGAGGCCGCGCGAGCGCAGCAATTCGGCGAGCAGCGCCTCGGCCTCGTCGTAGAACGCCTGCAGCCGGCCGTGGACGCAAAGCTCGATCAGCACGTACTCGTCGGCCGGCCAGAAGATGTCCAGCCACTCGCGCGAGTGGCAGTACTCGGCGCCTCCGGCCTGGATGTCGCGAGCCTTGTCTTCGAAGAAATGCTTGATCCGTGCGACCGCGGGGTAGCGCTCCACGTCGCCGAGGAAAGCTTCGATGAGCTCGCGATAGCCGACGCCGCAGGTCTCGTGCAGAGCGATGAGCGGAATCTGCAGCACCTTGTCGAAGTGCAGGAGCGCGGTCATCCAGCAGTAGGTGCGCGTGCGAACCCAGTCTTCGTGCGGCATCGAGGCGGTCGCGATCACGAGATCCTGCATCTCGACGATCTCTTCCGTCGTTTCGGCGAGCGACCCGTGGATGTTGATGATGCCGGTCTCGACCGTCACCATCCCGTATTTCTTCTGGTACGCCGGATCGCCCATCTCCGCGTTCGGCAGGATCGACAGGTTGTTGAACTGGATGCGGTTGTGCTGCCCGTTCTCGATGACCCTCGCGACCCCGTCGGCGAAAGTCTCGTAGGTCTCGCCGGGCAGCCCGAGGATCAGGTCGGAATACGTCTCGACGCGGTCGCGCGTGAAGCGGCGCTGCAGCTCCTGGAAAGACGCGGTCGAGATGTTCTGGCGCTTGATCGCTTCGAGCGTGCCGGGATCGACCGACTGGAGCGAGATCGCGACCCCTTTATTGAGCCCCGCGTCGGACAGGAGCTTCTGCACCTTGTAGGCGCGCTCGGTCCCGTTCTTGGTGTTCTGCACCGACAGCGCGCGCGGATAACCGGTCTTCGCTTTGATGTCCGCGACGTAGCGCGTGATCTCGTAATCGCGCGGGAGCATGCCGTAGTTGGCGTCGCAGCAGAAGATGAACTCGATGTGCTTCTGCGCGAACCAGTCGACTTCCTTCAGCAGTCGATCGATGTCGAACTGGCTCACTTTCGCCGCGATCGCCGAACCCCAGTCGCAGAAAGTGCACTGGAAAGGACAGCCGCGGTTGGTCTCCCACAGGATCAGCCATTTCTCGTCGGGATTCGCCGCCATGAGCGGCTCGAAGACCTGCTCGAGATAAGGCGAAGGCACCACGCCGATGTCGCGCAGGCGCTCGGCGCGCGGGCGATTGACGAACGCTCCGTCGGGCGCGAAATAGCTCACCGAAGGCACGTTCTCCCAGGTGCGCGACGGGAAGTTCTCGAGTATGCCGAGGAACACCGCTTCGCCTTCGCCGTGGCAGACGAGGTCGACGAAGCGGTGCTCGCGCAGGAAAGCCTCTGCCCGGTCCGGCACCTGCGGCCCGCCGAAAACGATCAGGGTCTCGGGGCGCTGCGCCTTGATCCGGCGCGCGATCTCGAGCGAGATGCGGATGTTCCAGACGTATGCGCTGAACCCGATCACGTCGACTCCGAGCAAGCGATCGACCGCCTCCTGAACCGGAATCCGCGAGTAGATCGGCAGCGCGAAGGTGTAGCGCTCGGGGTGCGCCGCGTACCTGCCGGCGTAGGCCTGGAGAAGCCCGGCGGCGTACGGAAGATAGTTCTGGCCCGAGAAGCTGTTGTTGATCTGCACCAGCGCGACCGTCAGCGGCTCACGATTATCCGGCGCGTTGATCGTCACCAAGGCCGGCGCGGGCGGGGCCTTGCTCTGGTTGCTGCGCAGCTTCTGGATATTGCTCATCTGGTTGCGCTGTCCCGGTCGACGATCACGACTTCCCCCGCGGCGCCAGCGACGTCCACAAATGCTCCGTGCTGTTGTTGTAGCGGTTCGCTTCGACGAATCGGCAGACCCTGAGGTAGTGGTCGTCGCCTTCGCCTTGCCCGATGCTCTTGAATTCTTCGAGCAGACGGTCGCGGCCGCCTGCGGCGAGCACACGTACGACCTCGCCCAGCGCTTCCCGTTCCCGCGGCTCGTCCTCGTAGGCTGCGACGACTTCGAGCGCGAAATCATAAAAGCGCAGCGCAATCGCGGCGAGTATCAGCGCGCGAGCCTGTCGCGTGGCCATTCGGCGCGAGCGGTTGATGTCGTCGAAAGGGTCCTTGAAGAACACGGCGTCGGCCCACATGAGCCGCTCTTCAGTGCTGTGGTGCCGGCGGTCCAGGTTGCCGGCCGATCGGTAGTGCGGATAGAGCGCATACAGCACGAGACCGAACTCGCGCAGCAGACATACGATATCGGCGAGCGTGCGCTGCCCTTCGTAGACCTGGAAGAACTCGACTTCGCAGAGCACGGCGACAGTGCGGTCCGTGAGGGTCTGGCGGGCGCCCTGCAGGATTTCGAACTCGGTGCCCTGCGTGTCGAGCTTCAGGAATTCACCCGCGTGAGGTCCGCCTGAGCCGGCCGCGATGACCGAGTCCAGTGTGCATGTGCGGACCGCGGACACGTGGCTGAGCTTGAATTTGTCGGCGTGGTAGCGCTCGATGAAAAGCGGGTTCGGAGGCAGCAAGGACGTGTTCGTCGGGGTGCTGGAGACATAGAGCGGCACCGAGGCTTGCTCGTGCGCCCCCAGCGCGACCTGCTGCACCGTCACCTGCGCGAAAGGCGCGGGTTGCGCGTATTTCTCCCGAAGCTCGGCGCACCCCTCGGGGTCCGGTTCGAAGCACAGCGCGTGAACGCACGTCGCGATCGGCAGAACCACGGGGTGCACACCGCCGAGGGAGCCGACGTCGGCGAACCCCAGCGGCTCGCTGCGGAATGCCTGATGGATTCGGGTCTGCGAGAAACCCGGCAATGCGGCTATCGAATTCGGCATGATCGGGTCAGCTCCCACGGTCGCCGCGCTCGATCAGCGAGCGCCTGGCATTCCATCCCGGCCAGAACGGATCGCCGTCCTTGATGTAATGCATGTACATCGCGCGCCGCCAGCGCTCTGCCGCAGGGTTGCTGCGTGCGCCATGCACGAGATGGGCGTGCAGGAAAATCAGACTGCCCCGGCCATACGAAAGGGCGATCGGCTCGAAGCCCGGCGGAACCGCAACTTCGTTGCCTATCGGGTATGCCCGCACGATTTGTCCCGTCGCGTCCTTGTCGAAATTCCTCGAAGGCTTGCTCGGCAGGTCGGCGAGCTTGTGCGTGCCTGGAATGACCCTGAGCGAGCCGTTGCTCTCGTCAGCGTC
>JAQGNC010000163.1 GCA_028292065.1 Betaproteobacteria bacterium | reverse complement strand
AAGTTGCGGCCGATGATCATCGGCTCGGATTCGGGGTGATTGATGTTGTTCGGGATGATCGCGCGGCCGCGGGCGACTTCGTCGCGCACGAACTCGGGCGTGATGACCTGCGGGATCGCCGCGCCGAACGATTCGCCGCGATGCTGGCGCGTGACGAGCTCGGGCAGCGCGTCCCGGCGCTGGGTCTCGCGGATCGCGATGTACTCCATCTCCGGCGTGATGATGCCTTTGCGGGCGTAGTGCATCTGCGTCACGTTCATGCCGGGCTTCGCGCGACGAGGCTTCCGATGCAGGTTGAAGCGCAATGTCGCGAGCTGCGGATCGTTGAGCCGCTCCTGGCCGTAACGCGAGCTCGGGCCTTCGAGCTCGACGGTGTCGTTGCGCTCCTCGATCCACTTCGCGCGCAGCGCCGGAAGTCCCGAGCGAATGTCGATATTCGCCGTGGGATCGGTATACGGCCCCGACGTGTCGTACACGAAGATCGGCGGATTCTTTTCCGCGCCCATCGAAGCGGGCGTATCGGACTGGCTGATTTCGCGCATCGGCACGCGGATGTCGGGCCGCGAGCCTTCGACGTAGACCTTGCGGGAGTTCGGCAGGGCCTGGACCGCCAGCTCGTCGACATGGGCTGCGGTGTTCAGGAATTTCGGATTGGCGTTCATGTGCGCTCCAGTGTGGCGTCAGCGGCGACGTCAAAGCGGGACTAGAAGCGCGGGGATGGGGGATGTGGAAGCCAGGACAGAGGAAACCGGCGGAGCCACATCACGCGTCCCTACGCCGGCATTACCCGTATCAGGTTCGGAGGGTCTATCTCACCCCGCGTATTCATGTCGCGAGGACCCCTGCGTGAGGTGTCCACCCTAATCGAAGTGTGGGATAATTTCAAGCTCCGCAACCGCTTTATCCCCCCGAGAAGATGACCCCGCAGATCGACGTCGAGCGCTCGCGCTTCAACATGATCGAGCAGCAGATCCGCACATGGGAAGTGCTCGATCAGAGCGTCCTCGATCTCTTGTTTCGCCTGCACCGCGAGGAGTTCGTGCCCGAGCGCTATCGCGGCCTCGCTTTCGTCGACATGGAAATCCCGATCGGCCACGACGAAAAGATGCTGCAGCCCAAGCTCGAAGCCCGCATGCTCCAGGCGCTCGCGCTGGTACCCGGCGATCGCGTGCTCGAGATCGGCACCGGCAGCGGCTACATGACCGCTCTGCTCGCGAGCGTCGCTGCGCACGTCTATAGCGTCGACATCCACGACGATTTCACGCGCGGCGCCGCAGAGACCCTCGCGCGCCACGGGATCACGAACGTCACGCTCGAAACAGGCGACGGCTCGCGCGGCTGGGACAAGCACGGCCCTTACGATGCAATCCTGCTCACCGGTTCAGTGCCGGTGCTCCCGCCCGCGTTCAAGGCCGCACTGAAGACCGGAGGGCGCCTGCTCGCGGTCGTCGGCGAAGCGCCCGTCATGGAAGCGCAGCTGATCACCGCGGTTGATTCCGCCGCATACAACACTGTCACTTTGTTCGAGACCTGCATCGCGCCTTTGAAGAACGCGCAGCAGCCCGAGCGCTTCATATTCTGAGTCTTACGCGCGGAGTCTGCCGCGCCGCGTTCGTCGTGCATCGGTATTCCCGGAGCGTTATCGCTCATGATGCGCACGGTCCTTCAGGTTCGGTCTGTCGTATCTGCGCTGCTGCTCGCGTGCGGCGGCGCGAACGCGGCTGACCTGATCGACATCTTCAGGCTCGCCCAGCCTGCGGACGCGACTTACGCCGCAGCGCGCGCGACGTGGGCCGCGGCGCAGGAGCGCCTTCCCCAGGCACGCGCGGGACTGCTCCCTTCGGCTTCGCTCTCGGCCTCGACTCAATACAACGACCGTGCCACGCGCTTTCGCGACGGGGCGACACCGCGCAGCAGCGGCGACTTCGCGTCCAGCAGCGTCAGCCTTTCGGTGACCCAGCCGCTCTACCGGCGGCAGAACGCAGTCGTCTACGAGCAGGCGCTGTCGCAGGTGGAGCAGGCCGACGCGCAGCTCGCGGTCGCCGCGCAG
Source organism: Betaproteobacteria bacterium (assembly GCA_028292065.1). Lineage (GTDB taxonomy): Bacteria > Pseudomonadota > Gammaproteobacteria > Burkholderiales > SG8-41 > JAQGMV01. The sequence continues at coordinate 2,574 of JAQGNC010000163.1, read as the reverse complement.
GAGCTCATCCTGCGAGTCGCGCAGGCGTATTTCGACGTGCTGCTCGCGCAGGACAACGTCGCGTTTGCCGAAGCCCAGAAAGCGGCGATCGCCCAGCAGCTCGCGCAGGCGAAGCGCAACTTTGAACTCGGCACCGCGACGATCACCGACACGCACGAAGCCCAGGCGCGCTACGACCTCACGACCTCGCAGGAGATCGCCGCGCGCAGCGACCTCGAGCTGCGCCGCCGCGCGCTCGAGCAGGTGATCGCGCGCGCGGCCCCGCCGCTCGCACCGCTCGGTACGCAATTCACCTTGAGCCCTCCCGACCCGCCGGTGATGGATACGTGGGCGGCGCTCGCGCAGCGGGCGAACCTCCAGGTGCGCGTGGCGCAGAGCGCGCTCGTTTTCGCGACCCGGGAGATCGAGCGCAATCGCGCCGCGCACTATCCGACGTTCGACGCTTTCGCGACCGCGTCGGGCAACACCGCGGGCGCGCAGAACACTGCCGGCCTCGCGACCGACACTCGCAGCGGCGTCGTCGGCCTGCAGCTCGCGATTCCGCTCTACCAGGGCGGCGCGATCAACTCGCGAGTGCGTGAATCGATCGCCAACGAAGACCGCGCGCGACAGGACCTCGAGAATGCGCGCCGCAGCGCCGAGTTCAGCGCGCGTCAGGCGTATGTAGGGATCACCAACGGCATCGCGCAGGTGCGCGCGCTCGAAGCCGCGCTCGTGTCGACCCAGAGCCAGCTCGCGAGCACGCGGCTCGGCCAGGAAGTCGGCGTGAGAACCCAGGTCGACGTGCTCAACGCCCAGCAACTGCTCTTCAGCGCGAAGCGCGACCTCGCGCAGTCGAAATACAGCTACGTGCTGTCGCTCCTGCGTCTCGAAGCCGCGATCGGGGAGCTGACCGAGAGCGATATCGTGGAGGTGAATCGGTGGCTGGACCCTGGGGCTGCGGCAGCGGCTGCGAGGCGCTAACTCCTCGCTTCGGTCCTCACTTCATCACGCTTTCAATCGCTGCCATCACCTTCCCCGTCGCCCCCTGGTGCGCGAGCGCGAACGCGAGGACTCGCTGCGCCATCTGCGCTCGCGCATCGTGATCGGCAAGCAGTCCCGTCTCTACGCGCGCAAGGTCCGAGGGGTTGTCGACGCGTATTGCAGCCCCGCCCGCGATCGCCTGCTCCGCGGCTTCCGCGAAGTTGTAAGTGTGCGGACCCAGCAGCACCGGGGTTCCCACCGCGCACGCTTCGATGAAGTTCTGGCCGCCTGAGGGCACGAGGCTTCCGCCGACGAAAGCCAGGTCGCACGCGGCGTAGTACGCGGGCATTTCTCCCATGCTGTCGCCGAGGAGCACTTGGATGTCGGGCGCGACCGGGTCGCCGGCGCTGCGCCTCGCATAACGCAGGCCGCGCTCGCGCAGCAGTGACGCGACCTCGTCGAAGCGTTGCGGGTGACGCGGCACGAGCACGAGCAGCGGGTTGCCCGCGATCTGCGCGAACGCGTCGAGCACGAGGGCCTCTTCGCCTGCGCGAGTGCTCGCCGCGAGCAGCACCGGACGCGGGCCGTAGCTCTCGCGCCACGCGCGTCCTCGCGCGAGCTGTTCGAGCGGCGGGGCGACGTCGAACTTGAGACTGCCGGTGACCGTCACCGCGCGCCCGCCGAGCGCTTCGAAGCGCTGCGCATCGTCAGCGGTTTGCGCGGCGATTTCACAAAACGCGCCGACCGCTTCGCGCGCGAGCGATCCGAGGCGCCGATAGCCGCGAGCCGATCGCGCGGAAAGCCTCGCGTTGGCGAGCACGAGCGGAACCCCTCTGGCCTTGCACGCCGCGACGAGGTTCGGCCATATCTCGGTTTCCATGATGACGCCGATACGCGGCGCGAAATGATCGAGAAAGCGCGCCACCCCGCGAGGGAAGTCGTATGGCAGATAAGCGCGCAGGACCGTGTCGCCGAAGAGTTCTTCGCCGGTGCGCCTGCCGGTCGGCGTCATGTGCGTCATGAGGATCGCGTGATCCGGATAGCGCGCGCGTAAGGCGCGCACCAGCGGCTCGGCCGCGCGAGTCTCGCCGACCGACACCGCGTGGATCCAGATGAGCGGGCGCGCGGGCTTGGGCGCCGCATACTTCCCGAGACGCTCGGGCACGTGCGCCGCGTAACCGGGTTCGCGGCGCGAGCGCCACGCGAGCTTCGCGAGCGCGGCCGGCAGCACCACATACGTGAGCGCGGTATAGACGGCTCGCGCGAACCTCATTCGGGCCCTTCGAGCGCGCGCAGCACGTCTGCCGGCTGCGGATTCTCGCCGACACCGCCGAGGTTCACCGCGCGCGCGCAGCCGTAAAGCCCGGTGCGCCGCGGGTCGGTCGCGGTGTAGATCCCGACCGTGCGGGAGCCGAGCGCGCCCGCGAGGTGGGTGAGCCCGGTGTCGACGCCGACGACATATTCAGCGTCCGCGAGCACCGAGGTGAGGTCGCCGAGCGGCAGGCGCGGGAGCACGATCGAGTCGGGGAGCGCGCGCCTCAGGCGTTCGCTGCGCTCGCGCTCGGCCGCGCTGCCCCTCGGCAGGAGCGCGCGCACACCCCTCGCGTGCAG
>JAQGNC010000135.1 GCA_028292065.1 Betaproteobacteria bacterium | reverse complement strand
ACGCCGAACATCACGCTGCTCACGCATACCGAGCTCGAGGCGGTCATGGGCGGCGAGATGCTCGAATCGGTGCGATGGAAGAAAACGCTGACGGGTGAACAGACGGTGCGTCCGGTGCGCCACGTCTTCGTCTTCATCGGCGCGCTGCCGTGCACCGACTTTCTCGATGCGTCGGTCGTGCGCGATGCGAAAGGCTACATCAAGACCGGGCCGGCGCTCGTCGACGGCGATCTCGAGCGCTACACCGCGACGGGTGCTTCGAGGCAGCCGCAGTTCCTGGAGACGAGCTGGCCCAACCTGTTCGCGGTCGGCGACGTGCGCGCAGGCTCGCTCAAGCGCGTCGCGTCCGCGGTCGGCGAAGGCGCGGCGGTCGTGACCCTGGTGCACCAGGCGCTGAACGCGTGACGAGTTTGCTCGTGCGACAATCCGGTCCGCCCCTATAGCCGACTGCAGGAGTGTCCATGTTCAGCCGCTTGCTCATCAAGGTCCTCGCCGCCTCGCTCGCCATCGCCGCGGCGTGTCCCGCCGCTGCGCAGACCTATCCTACGAAACCGGTGCGCATCATCCTGCCTTTCGCGCCGGGCGGGAGCCTCGACGCCCTCGGCCGCATCGTCTTCGACAGGATGTCGCAGCAGAGCGGACATCAGTTCGTCATCGACTATCGCCCCGGCGCTTCCGGCAACATCGGGACCGAGCTCGTCGCACGCTCCGTGCCCGACGGTTACACCAACCTGCTCAACACCCTGCCGCTCGTGGTGAACCCGAGTCTCTTTCGCAAGCTGCCTTTCGACGTCCAGAAGGATTTCGCGCCGGTGTCGCTGATCGCGTCGGCGCCTTTCGTGATGGTCGTGCACCCGTCGGTGCCCGCGAAAACGGTCAAGGAATTCATCGCGCTCGCCAAGTCGCATCCGGGCAAGCTCAACTATTCGTCGGCGGGCGTCGGCACCAACCTGCACGTCGCCGCCGAGCTTTTCAAGAACCTGAGCAGGACCGACATCGTGCACATCGGCTACAAGGGCGGCGGCCCTGCGCTGATCGCGCTCCTCAGCGGCGAGGCTGAGCTGAGCTTCCTCAGCATTCCGACGGTAACGGGACATATGCAGACCGGCAAGCTGCGCGGCCTCGGTGTCACCGGCTTGAAGCGAGTCGCGAGCCTGCCGAAGCTGCCCACGGTCGCCGAGAGCGGCGTGCCCGGTTACGAGTTCGCGAGCTGGTGGGGCGTGCTTTCACCCGCGGGGACGCCGGCGGCGATAGTGGCCGCGCTCAACGAGCACATCACGAAAGCGGTGCGCTCGCCGGAAGTGTCCAAGCGCTTCACCGCGGAAGACACCGACATCATCGCAAGCTCGCCGCAGCAGTTCGCGGCGCACATCAACAGCGAGCTCGCGCGCTGGGCGAAAGTGGTGCGCGACAACAGGATCGAACCGCAGTAGAGGGGGCGTTGGCGCGGCGGGCGTGGTGGTTACGCCGATGCCGGCCGGGCATATTGAGGTGGTACAGTTCGCCCCTCACCCTGTCCCTCTCCCCGCCGCGCGGGGCGAGGGGACCTGCTAACACTGTCCGTTGATCAGCCCAAACCCGCACACGAGTCTGGCCCGTTAGCGTTGTCGGTAGACGTTTCCCTCTCCCCGCCGCCCGGCGTGAGGGGACCTGCTAACACTGTCCATTGATGAGCCCGAACCCGCAAGCGACGCTCGCCCGTTAACGTTGTCGGTAGACGTTTCCCTCGCCCCGCGTGCGGGGAGAGGGTCAGGGTGAGGGGCAGCGATTCAAAGCACACGTTACGGCGCGTCCTTGCGGTTCAGCAGCTCGATGCTCACCCCGTCGGGCGCCTGGATGAAAGCGATGCGGGTGTTCACGTTGAAGTCGGTCGGCTCGAGCGTGAACTCGACGCCTTTGCCTTTGAGCTCGTCGCAGTAGCCGTCGAAGTCGCCTCTCACCCGCAGGCCGAAGTGATCGATGCCCCACTCGAGACCGGGCTTCGCCTGCACGGTCTCGGTCGTGCGCTGGCCGCGGACGATCACGATGAAGCCGCCGAGCGCGACGTACACCTGCGGGGCTCCGCGCAGGTCGAGACTTCTGGTGATCTCGCCGCCGAGCTTTTGCACGTACCACGCCGCGGTCGCGTGCGGGTCACTGGCTACGAGGTGGACGTGGTCGAAGCCGAGCGTCGCGTTGGGCATGGTCGTTTTCTCCGGTGGCAAAAACCTGAAGCTTACTCGGCGCGGACACCGGCATCGCGGATGACCCGCGACCAGCGCGCGATTTCTTTCTGTATGTACGCGCCGAACTGCTCCGGCGTGCTGCCCAGCGGCTCCGCGCCTTCGGTGGCGAGGCGCTCACGCACTTCCGGCCGCTGCAGGGTCTTCATGAGATCGGCATTCATCCTCAGTATCGTCTCGCGCGGGGTCCGCGCTGGGGCGAGAGGGCCATACCACGTCGTGACTTCGTAGTCGGGATAACCGGACTCGGCGATCGTCGGCAGCTTCGGAAACATGGCGAGACGTTTTATGCTGCCGACGGCGATCGGCCGCAGCCTGCCGGACTGCACGTGAGGCGCGAGCGGGGGCACGCCGGTGATCGTGAGCAGGGTCTGACCCGCCATGAGGTCGATGAGCATCGGCCCGGTTCCACGGTAGGGGATCGCGACGATATCGGTCTTCGTGAGCAGCTTGAAGTATTCGACCGCGAGGTGCGATGCGCTGCCGTTGCCGGAGGACGCATAGTTGAGCTGCCCCGGCTGGGCGCTGGCAAGCGAGACCAGCTCTTTCACCGACCGCGCCGGCAGCGACGGATGCACCACGAGCATGTTCGGCACCGCCGCGAACAGGATGATCGGCGCGAAGTCCTTCACCGCGTCGTAAGGCAGCTTGCCGTAGAGCGATGGACCGAAGCCGAAGGTGCCGACGTGCCCGAATATGAGGGTGTAGCCGTCAGGCGCAGACTTCGCGACGTAATCGACGCCGACGTTCCCGCCCCCGCCCGGGCGGTTCTCGACGATGACCGTCTGGCCCCACGCTTCGGTGAGCTTCTGCCCGATCAGCCGGGCGATGATATCGGTGCTGCCCCCCGGCGCGAAAGGCACGACGAGCCTCACGATCTTCGCCGGAAACGCCGGCGCGGGGGTCTGCGCCGCCGCGACGCCGCTCATCGTTGCTGCGGCGATCGTCATGGCTGAAGCGAGGGTGCGACCGATCTGCTTGCGTATGACCGTCACGCCGCCACCGCGATGCCTTCCTGCTCGCACGAGTTCGCGATGTCGCTGATCGTCACCCGCTGCATGTCGCGGATCCAGCGCAGGTCGTCGTAATCGGTGCCGCGATGCATCGTGCACCGGTTGTCCCACATGACGAGCTCGTTGGGACGCCAGCGATGGGTGTAGACGAACTCGCGCCGGGTGACGTGAGCGATGAGCTCGTCGATGAGCGCGCGGCCTTCCGCGTCGGGCATGCCGAAGACACGGCCGGCATGCGACGCCACGTAGAGCGACTTGCGGCCGGTCTGCGGAATCGTCCGCACCAGCGCCTGCGGCACCGGCGGCAGGCGCGCCATCTCTTCCTCGTTGAATTCGGTGAAGCCGCTGCGGCGCCGCGAGTGCACGATCCAGTGCTCCACGATAAGCCCGTGCAGCCGGTTCTTCATCGCGTCGGACAGCGCGTCGTAAGCCGCCCGCTGGTCCGCGAACTCGGTATGCCCGCCGAGCGGCGCGATCGAGCGCGAGTAGAGCAGCGAGCACAGGCTCGGCAGGCGCTTGAACGAGCTGTCGGTATGCCACAGCTTGTTGCCGGCTTTGTACATCCGCTGGCGGCTCGTCTCGCCCCAGATTTTGCCGTCCGCGGCGAGGTTGGAGATGTCCGCGAACTCCCCGGTCAGGCGGCTCGGTGTCGCCTTCGGATCGAGCGTGCGCTCCTTCTCCACCGGACCGAACTTCGCCGAAAACGCGAGATGCTGCGCCGGCGTCAGGTGCTGCTCCGGGAAGATGAGCACCGCGTACTTCCAGAACGCGTCCTTGATCGCGGCGAAATCGGCATCGTCGATGGGACGCGACAGGTCGACGTCGCCGACTTCGGCGGCGAAGCCCGGCGTGACGGCACACACGGTAATGGTCATGGCATTCCTTTCAATCGGCCTTGATGTTCGCCGCTTTGATGACGGCGCTCCAGCGCTGAATTTCTTCGTCTACCAGCTTCGCGGCCTGCAACGAGGTGCTGCCGACTGCGTCGAGCCCGAGGTCGGAGAGGCGCTTCCTGCTATCGGTTGTTGCGAGCGCCGCAGTGATCTCCCTGTTGAGCCGGTCCACGATTGCCTGTGGTGTTCCGGCCGGCGCCGCGAAACCAACCCAGAAGAGCATCACCATCCTCGGCAGCCCCGCTTCGGGCGCTGAAGGCACATCCGGCAGCATGGGCGCCCGCTTGTCACTGGTGACGACGAGCGCGCGCAGCTTGCCTGCCTTGATGTGGGGAAGGACGGTCGTGAGCGAGCTCACGAGCATCTGCACCTGTCCGCCGAGCAGGTCCTGCAATACCGCGCCGGCGCCTTTGTAAGGTACGTGGACGATGTCGACGCCTTCGAGGTTCTTGAAAAGCTCGCTTCCGAGGTGGGTGTTGGTGCCATTGCCGCCGGAGCCGTAGAAGAGCTTGCCGGGACTCGCTTTCGCCAGCGCGACGAGCTCGCGCACGTTGTTCGCCCTGACCAATGGGTTCACCACGAGGACGTGCGGCACCGACACAGCGATCGTGATCGGCGCAAAGCTCTTGCGCGCATCGAACGGCAGGTTCGGGATCAGGCCTGCCGCGATCGCAAAAGAGAGCTCCTGTGCGAGCACGGTGTAACCGTCCGGCGCCGCTCGCGCCGCCGCGCTCCATCCGACGACGCCTCCGCCGCCCGTGCGATTGTCCACGAGCACCGGTTTACCGAATGACGTCGTCAATTCCTGGCCGACGATGCGCGCGACGATGTCGGTGCTGCCGCCCGTCGCGAACGGCACGATGACGGTGATCGCTTTCGAGGGATAAGCCTGCGCGGCTGCGCAAGCGCTAAGAAGCGACAGCACGCTTGCACTGATCGCGCGAAACCCCGTGCAACTTCTCACAGGAACTCGGTACGCGGCGTGTTGCCCGGTTGGATCGTCATGAGCAGGCCGGTCTCGCTGCCGGCGGGCGCTTCGAGGTTGATGAAGCGCCGCGGCACGAAAGGCGGCACCGCGCAGACGTCGAGCGGATCGAGGTCGACGAAGCTCTCCTCGTCCACGCCCCAGATCACGCGCCAGCGACCCTTGATCGCGATGAACGTCTCGTTGGTGTCGTGGTTGTGCAGCATCGGCCCGTTACCCGGTTTCGCTTCGACGTAAGACATCTGGAAGCCTTCGTCGATGGGAATCGCCGACATCGGGTCGTTGCCGCCTTCGACGATGAGCCCGTGACCGACGACGAGAAAGTTCTTGCGCTCGTGGCCGGGGAGCTGGCTGTCGGGGTAGCGGTCGGGCGGGTACTTCAGCGTCTTGAAGCGTGCGACGCGCTGGAGCATCTCATCCTTCGAGAGCGTCCTGATCTCCATCTTCGGCGCTGTTGCGATTCCCATTCGATCCTCCTGTGTAGAGTGCTGCCCGTCTTGCGCGAGCGGGGCGCCCAACGATATGCCGTTACGCGGCGATGGGTCAAGAACGCCGGGCCGCTTACAATCGATCGGCAACCGTTCGGCCCGAGCGTCGCGGCGCGACACGGTCGAAGGCGAACCGTTTTCAGACATCACCAGGAGAAAGCGCGTGAAATTGCTGTGCTCTGCAGTAGCCGCCGTGGTCATTGCCGGTCTCCCGCTCGCTGCGGGCGCGCAGACCGCGTCCTCGGCGTATCCGGCCAAACCGGTCCGCGTGATCGACGCTTATCCACCCGGCGGCTCCACCGACATCATCGCCAGGCTGATCGCGCCCAAGTTCCAGGAAGCGCACGGCCAGCCGTGGATCGTCGAGAACCGCGGCGGTGCGAGCGGCATCATCGGCGCGGACGTCGTCGCGAAATCCCCGCCGGACGGTTACACCCTGCTCATCATGTCGGGCAATCACGTCGTGCATCCGGCGTTCTACAAGAACATGCCCTACGACCTCCTCAAGGCATACACCCCGATCACCTGGATGTCGGACACGGTGATGGTGCTCGCAGTGCATCCTTCGGTCCCGGCGAAAACGGTGAAGGAGCTGATCGCCGCTGCGAAAGCGACTCCGGGCCGCCTGAATTTCGGGTCAGCGGGCGCGGGCTCGGCGACGCACATGTCGGGCGAGCTGCTCAAGACCAGCTCGGGCCTCGCCATGACGCACGTGCCTTACAAAGGCGGCGCGCCGGCGTCGCTCGCGGCGATTTCGGGCGAGGTCGACCTCGTCTTCCTGACGATGCCGGTCGCCGCCCCGCACATGAAGCGCGGCGCGCTGCGAGGCCTCGCGGTCACGCGCTCGAAGCGCTCGAGCGCGATGCCCGAGCTTCCGACGATCGCGGAGACGATTCCCGGCTTCTCGGTCACGAACGCGTCGGGGCTGCTCGCGCCCGCGGGCACTTCGCGCGAGATCGTGGGCAGGCTCCAGCAGACCGTGGTGAAGGTGCTGGCGATGCCCGACGTTCGCGAGCGCCTGCTCGCCATCGGCATGGAGCCGGTCGGCAATACGCCCGAGCAGTTCGGCGAGTACATGCGCGCCGAAGTCGCGAAGTGGATCAAGGTCGTGAAGGTCTCGGGTATCGAAGCGCAGACGTGGTGAGCCTGGGGCGATTCAGGGTACCGCGCATGCCGGGCATGGCACAATCCATCACGCACCGTCACCTGAAGGTCCCGCAGGAGATCGAGCTGACGGGCGTGCGCCGGTTCCACGACGGCTTTGCGATGCAGGCAATGCAACGGAGAGGAATCATGAAACACTGGACTCGTGTCGCGCTCGGGCTGCTGGTCGTTGCGCTCACTACTGTCGGCTGTGCCACCCAGGGCCCGCCGGGGGACGGCTGGGTGACCTTGCTCGACGGCTCGGCCGCCAGCATGAACAGCAACTGGATCAGCACCGGCGACAAGGCGAACTGGCGTTCCGAGGACGGCGTCATCGTCGCGGACAAAGGCGGCAAGGGCAGCGGTATGCTCCTGACCAAGGGCGCCTACAAGGACTTCCAGATCTGGGCCGAATTCTGGGCAGCCGACGACACCAACAGCGGGATTTTCATCCGCGCGAGCGACCCGAAGACCATCACATCGAAGAACGCTTACGAGGTGAACATCTACGACCAGAGGCCTGACCCGAGTTACGGCACGGGCGCGATCGTCGACGTCGCGAAAGTGAACCCGATGCCCAAGGCCGGCGGCAAGTGGAACACCTTCCTGATCACGGCCAAAGGTCCGAACATGATCGTCGTGATGAACGGGGTCGAGACGGTGAACGCCAACGACAGCAGGCATTCAGCCGGCCCGTTCGCGCTGCAGTTCGGCGGCGGCGCGAGCGGCCCGATCAAGTGGCGCAAAGTGATGGTGCGGCCGCTGTAACGCTACTGCAGCGCCGACAGGTAGTCCGCCAGCACCTCGATGTCCTTCTCCGACAGCGGCTGCGCGGCCGAGGTCATATTCCCGTCCATGTCGAAGCGCGTGCCGGCCTTGAAGCCGTGGAGCTGGGTGCGCAGGTAATCCATCTGCTGGCCGACGAGGCGGGGAATGTGCTGCTGGCCTTTGAGCTCCGCGCCGTGGCACGCGGTGCAGTTGTACTGCTCGGTCAGGCGCCGGCCTTCCGCGACTTTCGCCGGGTCGGTCTTGCGCGCGGGCGGGGCAGGCTTCTGTGCGGAGAAATACTTCCCGAACTCGTTGATGTCCGCGTTCGCGAGCGACGCGGCGATCGGCGACATCTGCGGATCCTTGCGCCGGCCTTCGCGGAACATGATCAGCTGGGTGGTGATGAACTGGCTAGGCTGGCCCGCCAGTGACGGGTTGGCCGGGATCGCCGAGTTCCCGTTCGGGCCGTGGCACGCCACGCAGAGCGCCGCTTTCTTTTCGGTCGCGGCTGCGTCCGCTGCGCAGGCCGGAGCCGCGGCGAGAACCAGCATTGCGGCGCCAAGCATCGC
>JAQGNC010000118.1 GCA_028292065.1 Betaproteobacteria bacterium | reverse complement strand
GTCTTCGACCGCCACGGTGACGTTGCGCAGGAAGCGCTGGCCGAAAAGTCTCAAGCCGCCGGTCGTGTAAGGCACGATCACTACGTCGTCCTGGTCCGCGCCGTTGGGCGACGCGCCGCGCTCGCTCATGATGCCGATCACCTGGAACATGACGTTGTTGAGCACGATGTGCCTGCCGAGCGGATCGGTGCCGTCGGCGAAAAGGTTCTTCACGACGGTCTGGCCGAGCACGACCACCGGCGCGTAGCTCTTCACGTCGGCGCGCGAGAAGAAGGTGCCTTGCGCCACCGGCCAGTTGCGCGCGAGCGTGAACTCGGCGCTCGTGGAAGTCGCCTGCGTCTGGTAATCGGCGTTGCCGTAGCGCGTGGTGACGTTGCCGCCGAGCTCGGGGACTGCTGCGAGCACGTTCGGCAGCGCGGCCATCGCTTCGGCGTCGTCGGGCGTCATCGTCGCGGTGCTGCTGCCCATGCCGCCGCGCGTCGACGCCGCCGGCCTGATCAGCAACAGGTTGGTTCCCATGCCGCTGATGCGGTCGACCACCGCCTGCTTCGCGCCGTCGCCGACCGCGAGCATCGCGATGACCGAGCCGACGCCGATGACGATGCCGAGCAGGGTCAGCGCGGTGCGAAACAGATTGGAGCGCAGCGCGCGCCCCGCAGCTTTGGCGGATTCCACGAGCCCCGCCCACGCGGAGCCCAGCGTATCGTCTCGCGGCTCGAACGTCGAAGCGCCGTCGGACGCGCGAGGACCGGGATCGCTCACGATGCGCCCGTCGCGGATCTCGATCACGCGATGCGCGTGCGCGGCGACTTCCTGCGAGTGCGTGATGACGATGACCGTGTGGCCTTCGCGCGAAAGCTTGTCGAGGAGCGCGAGCACTTCGACGCCGCTCTTGCTGTCGAGCGCGCCGGTCGGCTCGTCGGCGAGGATGATCTGGCCGCCGTTCATGAGCGCCCGCGCGATCGACACGCGCTGCTGCTGGCCGCCCGAAAGCTGGTTCGGCTTGTGATGCAGGCGTTCGGCGAGGCCGAGGGTGGTGAGCAGCGCTTCGGCACGCGCATGACGCGTCGCAGGCGACATGCCGGCATAGATCGCGGGAATCTCGACGTTCTGCGTGGCGCTTGCCCCCGCGATCAGGTTGTAGCTCTGGAACACGAAGCCGAACGCGATGCGGCGCAGGCGCGCGAGCTCGTCACGGCCGAAACCCGACACGTCCTCGCCGAGGAAGCGATACGTGCCGGTGGTCGGACGGTCGAGGCAGCCGAGGATGTTCATGAGCGTCGACTTGCCCGAGCCCGACTGTCCGACGATCGCGACGAACTCGCCGGGGTAAATGCGGACGTCGATGCCGTGCAGCACCTCGACCGCGAGATCGCCGGTGCGGTAGGTCTTGGTGATGGCCGAGAGGTCTATGAGCGGGGTTATCTCCAGTTGCCCCTCGCTCCGACCCGGCCCCTCGCCGCTACGCGGCTCTCCCCGCACGCGGGGCGAGGGAGACAAGCGAGAGTCACTCTTCCCGTCCGAATTAGGGTGCGAGCGGGTTTGAAGGAAAGGAGGCGCGGAGGGAAACCTTGGTTTCCTTCCGCATTGTTCACCGCCCGCAGGGTCCCGGAGGGACCCTTCAGGGGGAAGGTTGGGATGGGGGTGGTTTTGGTCACTCATGACTTTGCTCATATCCGCGGCTGCATCTTCGGTGCATTGCTGTTGCTATTGCCGCCTTTACTCGCGGCAGCACTGCGCGGCGTCGCCGAGCCGCTGACGACCTGCTCGCCCGCTTCGAGTCCCGATACGATCTGCGCGGTGACCCGGCTCATCACGCCGACTTTGACTTCGCGGTCTTCGAGCGTCCCGTCGGGCTTGACGACTCGCACCATCGCGCGCCCTCCGGCGTAGCGCGTGCGAGGATCGGTGTCGCCGCCGCGCGCGCCAGCGCCTGAGCCGCGCGGGCGTGCACTGTCGCTGCCGCCTGCCGCACTCTTAGCGACCGCGCCTTCGGCCGCTTTCGCGCCTTTGGCTTCCGCATTCCCGCGCCCCACTGGACGCAACGCAGTGATCGGGACCTGCACCGCAGCTTTAGCCTGCGCAGTGACGAAGAACACCTGCGCGGTCATCTGGGTCATCAGCGCGCGGTCGGGGTTCTCGACGTCGAACAGCGCGTTGTAGAGCACGACGTTGTTCACGGTGACCGGCGTCGGCTCGATCTGGCGCAGGGTTCCATACCAGCGCTTGGCCTGGTTGCCCATCGTCGTGAAGTAGACGTCCATGCCGACCTTCAACTTCGAGACGTCGGCTTCGGACACCTGCGACTGCACCGTCATCGTCGCGAGATCGGCGATGCGCAGGATGATCGGCGCCTGCTGGTTCGCGTTCAGGGTCTGTCCCTGTTTGGTCGTTTGCGAGACGACGGTGCCTGACATCGGGGCATAGATCTTGGTGTAGCTCAGGTTCGCCTCGTCCCCGCGCAGCGCCGAGCGCGTCTGGTCGGCCTGCGCTTTGAGCACGTCGATCTGCGCTTTCGCCGAGCGCAGCGCAGCCGCGGCGCTGTCGACCGCGTCCTGCGTCGTCGCGTTCTCGCGCTGCAGGTTCATCTGGCGTTTGTATTGCTGCTCGGCGAGCGCGAGCTGCGCCTGCTTGTCCGCGAGCTGAGCTTCCTGCGTGCGGATCTGTGCGCGGTCGGCATCGACTTTCGACGTGTAGACGGTCGGATCGATCTCCGCCAGGAGCTGGCCCGACTTGACCGTCGAGCCGATCTCGGCGTACAGCTTTTTCACCTGGCCCGAGACCTGGGTGCCGACATCGACGTAGTCGCGCGGCTGGAGGATGCCCGTCGCGGTCACGCTGTCCTCGAGGTCCCCGCGCTGTACGATCGCGGTCGTGTATTGCGCCGCGCTGCTGCTCGCGCCGTTCCACGCGCTCCACCCGTAGTAGCCCGCGCCGCCGAGCGCCACCGCCACGGCGAGTGCGATGCTTGTGCGCGCCATGCGGCTGCGTTTGCGAAAGTGCGCGGCAAGGGACGCGCGAGATTTGCGCGCGGGGGTCAAAAGTTTGTCGTCGGTACGATCCATCGCCAGTTCCGATTCAGTGGTGTCCATGGGATGCAGTGTGCGGTGCCAACGAGGACGGAATGTGGAGGGAATGTGGAAGTTGTGTAAGCAACTGCCGCTCACAGAAGCCCCTCACCCTAACCCTCTCCCCGCAAGCGGGGCGAGGGAAACGTCTACCGACAACCTGCGCCAAGCGGTAGCAGCAGCGACGATGGCTGACCACGGACCGTGTTAGCAGGTCCCCTCGCCCCGCAGGGCGGGGAGAGGGACAGGGTGAGGGGGCACTTTCAGCCCATCCACATTTCCTCCCCAATCCCCGCTTATCCTTCAACGCATGGACAAGGCGCGTTTCGACAAGCTGCACATCAAGCTCTTTCTCGCGATCGCAGGCGCGATCGCGGCGCTGACGCTCGCCGCGTATTTCGTGTTCACGACGAGCTTCGAGCGAGGCTTCGTGCAGTACCTCAACCGTGCCGACGAGCTGAGGCTCGAGTCGATGATCGAGCGCCTGGCCGAAGGCTATGAGCGCGAGCGCGGGTGGGCATGGGTCGCGAACGACCGTGAGCGCTGGGTGGAGATGTCGCGCGACGCGCTCGGGCTGCCGAGGCCGTCCGAGCAAGGCGCGGTCGAGTCAGGCCCGCGCCGCGACACCCCGCTCACCATCGATCGCAGGCTCATGCTGTTCGACGCCGATCGCACCCGGCTCGTCGGGCGTGCGGAAGCTGCGGACAGCGCCGTGTTGAAGCCGATCATGGTGCAGGGCGCGACTGCAGGTTACCTCGGCTACGTTCCACGTCCCGAGATGGTCGAATCGATCGAGCGTGTGTATCTGCAACGCCAGCGCGTGGCTTTCGGCTCGATCGCGGTCGGCATGCTCGCTGCGGCGCTGCTGCTCGGCGCGGGGCTCGCGTGGTGGCTCACGCGCCGCATCACGCTGCTCGCGCGCGGCACGCACTCGCTGATCCAAGGCATGTACGACGTGCGTATCGATGCGCCCGGGCACGACGAGCTCGCGCAGCTCGCACGCGACTTCAATACGCTCGCCGCGACGCTCGGCGCGACCCGCGCGGCGCGGCAGCAATGGATCGCCGACATCGCCCACGAGCTGCGCACCCCGCTCGCGCTGCTGCGTGCCGAGATCGAGTCGCTGCAGGACGGCGTGCGCCCGCTCGACCAGACCTCGGTCGCTTCACTCGCGACCGACACCGCGCGGCTCGCGCGGCTCGTCGAGGATCTGCATACGCTGTCGATGTCGGATGTCGGTGCGTTGAGCTACTACAAGGAGCCGGTCGAGCTCGCGGAAGTGATCGCCGACGTCGTCGACGGGCAGAAGCGCACGCTGGACGACAAAGCGTTGCGCATCGAGCTGCGGCTCGACGACACCGTTCGCGTGTTGGCCGACGAGACCCGGCTCGCGCAGGTGTTCGCGAACCTGCTGCAGAACAACCTGCGTTACACGAACGCGCCGGGACGCGTCGCGATCGCGCTGCGCCGCGAAAACGGCCGCGCGGTGGTGACGTGGGAAGACAGCGGCCCGGGTGTGGCGCAGAGCGACCTGCCGCGGCTCACCGAGCGCCTGTATCGCGTCGAGAGCTCGCGCAACCGCGCGAGCGGCGGGTCCGGCCTCGGTCTTGCAATCGCCAGGGCCATCGTGGAAGGCCACGGCGGTAAGCTTACGGCCCGCGCGAGCGCTCTCGGCGGCCTGGCGATCGAAGTGAGCCTGCCGGCTTTCAAGTGAGCAGTGACCAACACATGACGTCCCGTATCCTCATCGTCGAAGACGAAGAAAAGCTCGCAGGACTGCTGCGCGACTACCTCACGCAGGAAGGTTTCGAGGTCGCGATGCTGCACCGGGGCGACCAGGTCGAGGACTGGGTGCGCGCGCACGGCACCGATCTCGTGCTGCTCGACCTCATGCTGCCGGGCAAGAACGGCCTCGACGTGTGCAAGGCGCTGCGCGCATTCGCCGACGTGTCCATCATCATGGTGACCGCGCGCGTCGACGAAATAGACCGGCTGCTCGGCCTCGAGCTCGGCGCGGACGACTACATCTGCAAACCGTTCAGCCCGCGCGAAGTGGTTGCCCGGGTAAAAGCGGTGCTGCGGCGTAGCAAGCGGGGTGAGGCCGCACCGGACGGCGGGCTCGCGCTCGACGACTCGGGCTACAAGGCGACTCTGGCCGGCAAAGACCTCGCGCTCACTGCGGTCGAGTTCGAGCTTCTGAAAGTGCTGGTCGCGCACCCCGGCCACATCTACACGCGCGAGCAGTTGATGGACCTGATGTACCGCGACCAGCGCGTCGTCTCCGATCGCACCGTCGACAGCCACGTGAAGAAGATCAGGAAGAAGATCGCCGGCGTGCTCCCCGACCGCGAAATCGTGCACTCGGTATACGGCGTCGGCTACAAGTACGAGTGGTAGGCCCAATTTTGGCCTATCCACGCTTGTCTCCCTCGCCCGCGCGGCGGTGAGAGGGGTAGCGCAACGCAATGCAACGCGCGCCCAACACTAAAGAAGGTTTCAATGCGAGTGCTACTCGTTGAAGACGATTCGATGATCGGCGACAGCGTGCGCAAAGGCCTGCGGCAGGACGGCTTCACCGTCGACTGGGTCCGCGACGGCAAAGCCGCTGAAGCGGCGCTCGCGGGTCACACCTACGACGCGATCCTGCTCGATCTCGGATTACCGGGCAAAGGCGGCGTCGAGGTGCTGAAGTCGCTGCGCCGCGCCGGCAACGACGTGCCGGTGCTCATCACCACCGCGCGCGACGCGGTGAGCGATCGCGTGGCAGGGCTCGACAACGGCGCCGACGATTACATCGTCAAGCCATTCGATCTGGACGAGCTCGCCGCGCGCATCCGCGCGGTCGTGCGCCGCCGCGCGGGGCGTGCCGAGTCGCTCATCCGCGCCGGCGACGTGACCCTCGACCCCGCGTCACACCGTGTCACCCTGCGCGGCAGCGCCGTCGCGCTCTCGGCGCGCGAGCTCGCGCTGCTCGAAGCGCTGCTCGACCGCCGCGGCGCGATCCTCTCGCGCAGCCAGCTCGAGGAGCGCATCTACGGCTGGGGCGAGGAGGTCGAGAGCAACGCGGTCGAAGTCTACGTGCACGCGCTGCGCAAGAAGCTCGGCGCCGATCTCATCAAGACCGTGCGCGGCGTCGGTTACGTCGTGCCCGCGGAACGATGACCTCGATCCGCCGCCAGCTGCTCGCCGCGCTCCTCGCGTCGGTGCTGATCGCCGGCGCGGTCGCGGCCGTCGCCGTCTACTACACCGCACAGAACGAAGCGGGGCTCCTGCTCGACTACCAGCTGCGCCAGATGGCGCTGTCGCTGCGCGACCAGGCGCTGCACCAGACCGGTCCGGTGAGCGCGCCGCAGTTCGACAACGAATTCGATTTCGCCATCGACATCCGCAGCGAGGACGGCTCCGGCGTGCGCTACTCGCGCTCGCGCGTCGACCTGCCTTTTACCGGCCATCGCGGGCACGCGACAGTCGACACGCCGAGCGGGTCCTGGCGCATGTACACCCTGCGCGAGCCCGGCTTCACGGTCCGCGTCGCCCAGCCGACTTACCTGCGCGACGATCTCGCGGTGAGCGCTGCGCTGCGCACCATGATGCCTTTCGTGCTGCTCGTGCCGATGCTGGCGCTGCTCGTGTGGGCGGCGGTCACTCGCGGGCTGCGGCCGCTGGAGTCGGTCGCACAGGCGGTGAAATCGCGCGGCGCCGAGTCGCTGCGGCCGCTCGACGAAGCGCGCGTGCCGCAGGAGATCAAGCCCGTGGTCTCCTCGCTCAACGACCTGCTCGCGCGGCTCACCCGCGCCCTCGAGCTCCAGCGCGCCTTCGTCGCCGACGCGGCGCATGCATTGCGTACCCCGCTGACGGCGCTCAACCTGCAGATCCAGCTCGCCGAGCGCGCGCAAAGCGCCGAAGAGCGCGCAGCCGCCTTCGCGACGCTGAAAGACGGCGTGAGCCGTGCGACCCATCTGGTCGAGCAGCTCCTGACCCTGGCGCGCCACGAGCCGCCGGCCGAGGACCGCTCCGAGACCGAGGTCGATCTGGGGGCGCTCGCGGGAGAAGTCGTCGCCGCTCATGCGCCGCTGGCCGAATCGAAGGACGTCGACCTCGGCCTCGTCGGACATGAAGCACGCGTCAGGGTCCGCGGCGAGCGCGAAGCGCTGCGCACCCTGCTCGCCAACCTCATCGACAACGCCCTGCGGTATACGCCCGGCGGCGGCCGCATCGACGTGTCGGTATCGCGCGAAAACGGCGGTGCGGTCTTCGAAGTGACCGATACCGGCCCTGGCATCGCGCCGGAGGACCGCGAACGGGTCTTCGACCGTTTCTATCGCGCCGCCGGGAACGACATTCCCGGGAGCGGCCTCGGCCTGGCGATCGTGCGCAGCATCGCGGAGCGGCACGGCGCGAAAGTGACGCTGGGGGAGGGGCCGGACCGGCGCGGCCTCACGGTGCGGGTGGTGTTTGCGGGGACTCCCGGCGGCACGGACGAGAACCCCGCGACGCACTGACCCCTGAGCACGATCGTTGCCTTGCAGATGCGCCGAGGCAGAAAAATCGGGATGATTCGTAAAACGGGACCAGGCTGAATCCGCCGTTCCCGTTCTCTAATCGAAAGGGGAAGCCATGTATCACCAGACATACGACCCGCTGGGCAATGCGTTCCTTTCCACGATCGTCGCCGCGATCCCGATCCTGACACTGCTCTACTTCATCGCGCTGCACCGGTATCGCGACGCCGAGGGCAACGTCCACATGGGCATCTCGGCGCCCTACGCGGCATTTTTCGGCGTCATCGCCGCTTTCCTCGTCTCGTGCCTCGCGTTCAAGATGCCGGTCGCCTCGGCGGTGTCGGCGTTCGCGCTCGGCTCCCTCTCGGGTTTTCTCGGGATCATCTGGATCGTGCTCGCCGCGATGTTCCTGTACACGATGAGCGTCGTGACCGGCAAATTCGACGTCGTGAAGGAATCGATCGTCCACATTTCGTTCGACCGGCGGCTGCAGTGCGTGCTGATCGCGTTCTCGTTCGGCGCGATCATCGAGGGCACGTCCGGGTTCGGGACGCCGGTCGCGATCGCCGGCGCGGTGATGGTGGGCCTGGGCTTCAGGCCGTTCCAGTCGGCCGTACTCAACCTGCTCGCCAATACCGCCCCGGTCGCATGGGGCGCGATCGGCACCCCGATCGTCACCCTCGCGGCCGTGAGCGGCCTCGACCAGGTCACCCTGTCCAAGATGGCCGGCCACCAGCTGCCGTTCGTGTCGGTGCTGGTGCCTTTCTGGCTCGTCGCGACCTTCGTCAAGATGGAAGGCGGGAGCTGGAAGGAAGT
>JAQGNC010000098.1 GCA_028292065.1 Betaproteobacteria bacterium | reverse complement strand
GCGGCACGACCATCTGGGCCCGCGACATGTCGAGCGTCGCCGGAATGGATGCCGATCACCGCGGCGCTTACATCACCGACGACAAAAACGCGGTGATCGCGCTCGACAAGGCGAGCGGCGGAAGCCTGTGGAAACAGGACAAGCTTTTCGGCCGCGGGCTCTCCGCGCCGCTCGCGTTCGGGCGCTACGTCATCGTGGGCGATTACGAAGGCTACGTGCACCTGCTGTCGCGCGAAGACGGTTCTTTCGCGGGGCGCATCGCGACCGATGGCAGCGCGATCGGCGCGGCCCCGCTCGCGCTCGACGGCGACACGATCCTGGTACAGACACGCAACGGCGGGGTCTTCGCTATTGCTGTGCAATAGCTGAAAGGATGAGGGCTGAGGGATGAGGGCGGAGCGCGGTCTCGCGCTGTGCCGGCTGTCCGATGTGCTTCGTGACCGCTACGCAGGCTGCTGTTCTTTTCTGATTTATTTCCGATCCCTCATCCCTTATCCCTCAGCCCTCATCCCTCTAAAATGCTCCCCATCGTCGTGATCGTCGGCCGCCCCAACGTGGGCAAGTCGACGCTGTTCAACCGGCTCACGCGCAGCCGCGATGCGATCGTGCACGACCAGCCGGGGATCACCCGCGATCGCCACTACGGCAAAGGCAAGGTCGGGCGCAAGGCTTACCTCGTCGTCGATACCGGCGGTTTCGAGCCTGTCGCGACCGAAGGCATCTACCACGAGATGGCGCGGCAGACGCGTCAGGCCGTGGACGAAGCCGACATCGTGCTCTTCATGGTCGACGCGCGCGCGGGTCTCACTGCGCAGGACCGCATCATCGGCGACGAGCTCAGAAAGAGCGGGCGCCGGGTCCACGTCGTCGTCAACAAGGCGGAAGGGATGCAGCCGGAGAACGCGGCGGCCGAGTTCCACGAGCTCGCGCTCGGCGACCCGCTGACGATCGCCGCCGCGCACGGCGAAAACGTCACCGATCTGATCGACCTGGTTCTCGCGGACTCACCGGACGCCGAGGAGCAGCGAGAGGACGACTCCAAACAGCCGCGCATCGCCGTGGTGGGCAGGCCGAACGTCGGCAAGTCGACGCTCGTCAATGCGCTGATCGGCGAAGAGCGGGTGATCGTGTTCGATCAGCCCGGCACGACACGCGACTCGATCTACATGGATTTCGAATGGGACGGGCGACCGTACACCCTGATCGATACCGCGGGCATGCGCAAGCGCGGGCGCATGGAAGAGGCCGCGGAGATCTTCTCGGTGGTCAAGACCATGCAGGCGATCGCTGATGCGAACGTGGTCGTTCTCGTGCTCGACGCGAAGCAGGAGATCTCGGAGCAGGACGCGCACATCGCGGGTTTCATCCTCGAAGCCGGGCGTGCGCTCGTGCTGGCGGTGAACAAGTGGGAGGCCGCCGACAGCCACCAGCGCGACAGGATCAAGGGCCATATCGACCGCAAGCTCAATTTCCTGTCGTTCGCGCGGCTGCATTTCATCTCCGCGCTGGCGGGGCAGGGCATCGGTGCCGTGATGAAATCGGTCGACGCGGCCTATGCGGCCGCGATGTCGAAGCTTCCGACGCCCAAGCTCACTCGCGCGCTGATCGAGGCGATCGCCCAGCAGCATCCGCCGCGCGCGGGCTACGGCCGGCCGAAGCTGCGTTACGCGCACCAGGGTGGTTCGAACCCGCCGCGCATCATCATCCACGGCACCCAGTTGCAGCACGTACCGGACAGTTATCGCAGGTATCTCGAACGATTCTTCAGGGAGGCTTTCAAATTGCAGGGCACGCCGCTGAAGGTCGAGTTGAAGACCGGTCGTAACCCTTACGTATAACGCTCTCCAACAACGGTCCCAGCACCTCTTAAAACGCGGCTAACTCAATGGCATTACGACAGAAAATCAGATACAGTGACAAACCCAAAATGACAACGGCGAGGGTATATCATGAGCAATAAAGGGCAGTTACTACAAGACCCGTTCCTGAATACGCTGCGCAAGGAACACATCCCCGTCTCGATTTACCTCGTAAACGGCATCAAGCTGCAGGGCCAGATCGATTCTTTCGACCAGTACGTGGTGTTGCTGAAGAACACGGTGACCCAAATGGTATACAAGCACGCGATATCGACCGTAGTCCCGGCGCGTCCCGTCAACTTCCAGGCAGACCAAAGCCCAGACGCTTGATGTCTGACCTCTTCAGTTCTTGATGTCCGATCGCCCAGGTAGCAACGGGCAGGCGGTCCTGGTCGGTCTCGATTTCGGCAAGACCGGCTACGCCGAAAGCCTCGAAGAAGCCAAACAGCTCGCGTCGAGCGCCGGCGTCGGCACGCTCACGATCGTCAAAGGCAAGCGCGACCGCCCCGACCCCGCGCTCTTCGCAGGCAAAGGCAAGGTCGAGGAGATCGCGAAAGCGGTCGCCGAAAGCAAGGCCTCCGTCACCATCTTCAATCACGATCTGTCCCCGGTCCAGGAGCGCAATCTGCAAAAGCGCCTGGATTGCCCGGTCGTCGACCGCACGAGCCTCATCCTCGACATCTTCGCGCAGCGCGCGCGCAGCCATGAAGGCAAGGTGCAAGTCGAGCTCGCGCAGCTCGAGCGTCTGTCGACGCGGCTCATCCGCGGATGGACTCACCTCGAGCGGCAAAAAGGCGGTATCGGCCTGCGCGGTCCGGGCGAAACCCAGCTCGAGACCGACCGGCGGCTCCTCGGCAAGCGAGTAAAGATGCTCAAGGAAAAGCTCGCGCGCATGCAGGCCCAGCGCGCGGTGCAGCGCCGAGCGCGCGAGCGCGCGCACGTGTTCTCGGTGTCGCTCGTCGGTTATACCAATGCCGGCAAATCGACGCTGTTCAACCGGCTCACCCAAGCGGGCGTACACGCAGCCGACCAGCTTTTCGCGACGCTCGACACCACCACACGGCGCATCCGCAGCGAGAACAACACGCCCATCGTGCTATCGGACACAGTCGGTTTCATACGACAGCTTCCCCACACCCTCGTCGCTGCGTTTCGCGCGACGCTGGAAGAGACCGTCCACGCCGATCTGCTGCTGCACGTGGTCGACGCCAGCAGCGCCGACCGCGACGCGCAGATCGAGGCGGTGAACGTGGTCCTCGCGGAGATCGGCGCCGATGCGATCCCGCAGGTGCTCGTCATGAACAAGATCGATCTCACGCAGCTCGAGCCCCGCGTGGAGCGGGACGAGTATGGTAAAATCGCGCGCATTTGGATCAGCGCGGAAGCCGGCCTGGGCCTCGATTCGCTTCGTCTCGCGCTAGAAGAACACGCATCCGCCGCGCTGCCACTCACGCCAGATCAACGTCTTGCGCAACGCCCTGCGGCGGCATGACACCCTCATCACATTCGTCAACGGTTTCTTAAGGCTTCCATGTCAGCGACGTTACGCTCGGCACGCGACTATCTGCGGCAACGCTCGCTCAAGTTTAGGGGTGCGCTCATGTCGCTCAACGATCCGAACTGGGGACGCCGTCCCGGCGGCGGCAACCAGGGGCCTCCCGACCTGGAAGAGCTCTGGCGCAATCTGAACCGCAAGCTCGAAGCGCTCTTCGGCCGCCGCGGCGGCGATGGCGCCGGCGGCGGGAGCCGCAGCCCGCGCCGCATGAGCGGCGGGCTGGGGCTGCTCGCCGCGCTCGTGGTCATCGTGTGGCTGGCGAGCGGCTTTTATATCGTCCCTGAAGGCCAGCGCGGCGTCGTGCTCAGGTTCGGCAAGCTGGTCGAGACCACCATGCCCGGCCCGCGCTGGCACCTGCCTTACCCCATCGAATCGGCGGAAGTGGTCAACCTGCTCGGCGTGCGCACGGTCGAAGTCGGCTATCGCAACAACGTCAAGAGCAAGGTCCTCAAAGAGTCGCTGATGCTGACCGACGACGAGAACATCATCGACGTGCAGTTCGCGGTGCAGTACGTCCTGAAAAGCCCCGCCGATTACCTCTTCAACAGCCGCGAGCCCGACGAGACCGTGCTCCAGGCCGCCGAGACCGCGGTGCGCGAGATCGTGGGCAAGAGCAGCATGGACTTCGTGCTGTACGAAGGTCGCGCCGAAGTCGCTTCGCGCTCGCACAAACTGATGCAGGCGATCCTCGACCGCTACGGCACCGGCATCAACATCAGCAAGGTCACCATGCAGAATGCACAGCCGCCCGAGCAGGTACAGGCGGCGTTCGACGATGCGGTGCGCGCGAGCCAGGACCGCGAGCGCCAGAAAAACGAAGGCCAGGCGTATGCGAACGACGTCATCCCGAAAGCGCGAGGCATGGCCGCGCGTCTGAACGAGGAGTCCGAAGGCTATCGCCAGCGCGTGATCGAGCGCGCCGAAGGCGATGCGTCGCGCTTCCGCCAGATCGTCACCGAGTACAGCAAAGCCCCGCAGGTCACGCGTGACCGCCTGTATATAGAGGCCATGCAGGAGATCCTCTCGAATTCGAGCAAGGTTCTCGTCGACCAGAAAGGCGGCAACAACCTGCTCTATCTGCCGCTCGACAAGCTGATGCAGACGACGCCGCCGGGCGCGGCGGTCGAAGCGCCGAAAGCGCCGGCCGAAGCGGCCGCGCCGCAGGAGCCGACCACCGCACGCA
This sequence comes from Betaproteobacteria bacterium, assembly GCA_028292065.1. Classification (GTDB taxonomy): domain Bacteria; phylum Pseudomonadota; class Gammaproteobacteria; order Burkholderiales; family SG8-41; genus JAQGMV01. The sequence goes on along the minus strand of JAQGNC010000098.1, from coordinate 2,665 downwards.
GCCGCGAAGCGTTTCGCAGCCGGGATAGGGAGTCGCGCTGATGAACCGTCGCGCTAACCGCAGGGAGTCCCGCTGATGAATCGTAACCTCGGCGCCGTCGTCGTCGGTATCGTCGTCGTTCTCATCGTGGCATCGCTGTCGCTGTTCGTGGTCGACCAGCGTCAGAACGCGATCGTGTTTCGCCTCGGCGAAGTCGTGGACGTCAAACGCGAGCCCGGCCTGTACCTGAAGATTCCCCTGCTCGACAACGTGCGGTTTTTCGACACGCGCATCCTGACGATCGACAGCGCCGAGCCCGAGCGCTTTCTCACGTCCGAGAAGAAGAACGTCCTGGTCGACCTGTTCGTGAAGTGTCGGATCATCGACGTTCGCAACTACTACGTCTCGGTGGGCGGGGACGAAGCGCGAGCGCGCACCCGGCTCCTGCAGACGATCAACGACAGCCTGCGCGCCGAGTTCGGCAACCGCACCGTGCACGAAGTGGTGTCCGGCGAGCGCGACAAGATCATGGAGCTCATGCGCCAGCGTGCGAACGAGGACGCGTCCAAGATCGGTGTGCAGGTGCTCGATGTCCGCATGAAACGCGTCGACCTGCCGCAGGAAGTGAGCGAGTCGGTGTACCGGCGGATGGAAGCGGAGCGCAAACGCGTCGCCAACGAGCTGCGCTCGACCGGCTCGGCCGAGTCCGAGAAGATCCGCGCCGACGCCGACCGCCAGCGCGAGGTCATCCTCGCGCAGGCGTATCGCGACGCGCAGAAGATCAAGGGTGACGGCGACGCGAAGGCGACCGCGATCTACGCCGGCGCGACCCAGACCAATCCCGAGTTCTACGCCTTCTACCGCAGCATGGAAGCGTACCGGCAGAGCTTCAAGAGCAAGAACGACGTGCTCGTGCTCGAGCCGAATTCCGAATTCTTCAAGTACTTGAGGTCGGGCGGCAAGGCGGGCAAATAGAGCCGCAGCTCCAAAGCGTCAGGCATGGGACGTTCGGCGTCGACGGGAAGCGGCACACATGAGCAACACCCTGCTGACGGCCCTTGCGTTGATGCTGGTGATCGAAGGGGTGCTGCCTTTCCTGGTGCCTTCATTGTGGCGCGAGACCTTCCGGCGCCTCACCGAAATGAGCGACGGCCAGATCCGTTTCATCGGGCTCACCTCGATGCTGGCCGGCCTGCTGCTGCTCTACGTCGCGCGGCAGTGATGCGCTGAAGCAAAGTCGCGCGTTTCCTCTATAATTCCGCGGTTTCACACTGGATTTTCAGCTCATGCGCGCCTGGCTCCTCCCGGAGTACATCGAGGATATCCTGCCGGCCCAGGCGTGCCGCATCGAGCGCCTGCGCCGCGACATCCTCGATCTGTTCCAGGTGCACGGCTATGAGCTCGTCATGCCGCCGCTGCTCGAGTACGTCGATTCGCTGCTGACCGGCACCGGTCACGATCTCGATCTGCAGACTTTCAAGCTCGTCGACCAGCTTTCCGGACGCATGCTGGGCTTGCGCGCCGACATCGCGCCGCAGGTCGCGCGCATCGACGCACACCTGCTCAACCGCCGCGGGGTGACGCGCCTGTGCTACGCCGGCAGCGTGCTCCACACGCTGCCGAACGGCATGAACCGCACCCGCGAGCCGCTGCAGATCGGCGCCGAGATTTACGGCCATCCCGGAATCGAGAGCGACGTCGAGATCCAGCAGCTCATGATGCGCTCGCTCGAAGCGGCGGGTGTGGCGGACGTGTATCTCGACATCGGACACGTCGGCATCTTCCGCGCGCTGGTGAGGCGCGCGAAGCTGCCGCCGGACACCGAATCGGAGCTTTTCGGCGCGATGCAGGTGAAGGACGCGCCCGCGGTGCGCGAGCTCACCAGGAAACTGCCGCGCGCGGCGGCGCAGGCGTTCGCTGCGCTGCCCGAGCTCTACGGCGGGGCCGAAGTGCTGAAGGACGCGGCGCGCCGCCTGCCAGCCCATCCCGAGATCAAGGCCGCGCTCGACGACCTCAAAGCGCTGTCGGAGCGGTTGAGCGAGGTGGCGCAGATCCGCTGCTTCGATCTCGCCGAGCTGCGCGGATATCACTATCACAGCGGCGTCGTGTTCGCGGCGTACGCACAGGGCCAGTCTTCCGCGGTCGGGCGCGGCGGGCGTTACGACGAAGTCGGCAAGGCATTCGGACGCGCGCGACCGGCCACCGGCTTCAGCATGGATTTGCGCGAGCTTGCGGCGCTGGGGCCGGTCGAGCGCGCGCGGGCGTGCGTGCTCGCGCCGTACGCGCCCGACGATGCAGCGCTGCAGCGGCGCATCGCCGGGCTTCGAGGCCGCGGCACCGCCGTCGTGGTCGATCTACCAGGGCACGCGCAAGCCGGAGGCGACAGCGGTTGCGATCGCCGGCTGGTGCGCCGCCAGGGCAAATGGCTGCTTGAGAAACTCTGAGGTTATATGGCTAAGAACGTAGTCGTCGTCGGCACCCAGTGGGGGGACGAAGGCAAAGGAAAAATCGTCGACTGGCTGACCGATCACGCGCAGGGCGTGGTGCGCTTCCAGGGCGGCCACAACGCGGGGCACACGCTCGTCATCGCGGGGCGCAAGACGGTGCTGCACCTCATCCCGTCGGGCATCCTGCGCGAAAAAGTCGCGTGCTACATCGGCAACGGCGTGGTGCTCTCGCCGCAGGC
>JAQGNC010000057.1 GCA_028292065.1 Betaproteobacteria bacterium | reverse complement strand
CTCGCGAAAGTGCTGGGCGCTGCAAGCTGAGTCGTCGGTAGACGTTTCCCTCGCCCCGCGATAGCGGGGAGAGGGTTAGGGTGAGGGGAAATCATGGCGACGCCATGACGCCATAAAGCGAGCGCCTCGCGATTGCTTCGTCGCTTCGCTCCTCGCAATGACCTGCTGGTGTCATCGGGAGGCGCCGGCAAGGGCGCCGCGCAATGACCTGTTGGTGTCATCGCGAGGCGCCGGCAAGGGCGCCGCGCAATGACCTGCTGGTGTCATCGCGAGGCGCCGGCAAGGGCGCCGTGGCGATCTCGTGGCGCACGACCAAACGAGCGCCTCGAGATTGCTTCGTCACTGCGTTCCTCGCAATGACCTGGTGGTGTCATCGCGAGGCGCCGGCAAGGGCGCCGTGGCGATCTCGTGGCGCACGAGCAGCGTTCGCAACGAGATTGCTTCGTCGCCGTGCTCCTCGCAATGACAGCTCTTTTCAGCTCGGCTCGAGCACCGTCCCCACCCGGAACGCGTTGTGTATCGTCGTCGCGGCGATCGCGGCGTGTCCCGCGCCGACCGCAATCTGGTTCAGGTCGTTGCACACGTCGCCGACGGCATACAGCCCGGGGACCGTGGTGCGCAGGCGCTCGTCGACGATGATCTGCCCGACGCTGTCGCACGCCGCGCCGGCCGCGCGCGCGAGGTCGGAGCGCACATGGCATCCGAGCGCGGAATACAGGGTGTCGAAGCGATACGTCTGTCCGTCGCGGGTCTGCAGCCCGACGATCTGGCCTTCCTGCGTACAGACCTCGGCGAGCGCCTCATCGACCACCGTGATGCCGCACGCGGCGAGCGATGCCCGATCCTCGGGGGCGATGTCGTCTCCCGCGCCGAGCGTGAACAGGGTGAGCTTGTCGGTGTAATGCCGCAGGAAGCGCGCTTCGTTGACGCCTTTCAGGCCGCGCCCGATCACTGCGACGACCTTGTCGATCACCTCGAAACCGTCGCAGATCGGACAGTGACGCACCAGGCCGCTGCGAATCGCGTCCTTGATGTTCGGCAGGGCGGGCTCGACGTCCATCGCGCCGGTCGCGATGACGACGGTGCGTGCTTCCAGCATCTCGGTGCCTGCGCGCGCGCGAAACGTGCCGTCGGCGACGCGCTCGAGCTGTTCGACATTGCCCGCGGTGAGCGTCGCGCCGTAACGCCGCGCCTGCTCGCGCAGGCGCACGAGCAGCTCGCGTCCGCTGATGCCGTCGGGAAATCCGGGATAGTTGTGGGACGTGGGAATGAGCGCCGCGCGGCTGCCGCCGGCGTCGATGATCCGCGCGTCGCGCCTGAAGCGTGCGAGGTAGACGGCGGTGATCAGGCCGGCGGGACCGCCGCCGACGATGAGGCAGTCGAGCATGAGCGCCTTCGGGATTTCAGGAAACCGCGACAGTCGCAAGCGACGTGCCGGGGCCGGGTGCGGTGCGTGATAGCATTTGGCCGTCCACACATGACAGCACAGCAGGAACGCCAAGGACGCCAAGGAGAACAACAAGGACGCGAAGAACTGTATCTACCATTCGCCATTCCTTTGCGTCCTTGATCTCCTTTGCGACCCTGCTCTCCTGCTTTAAATCTCATGGCAGCCATCTTCGACACCCATTTCCACATCGTCGACCCGCGGTTTCCGGTGATGCCGAACCAAGGTTTTCTGCCGCCGATCTTCACCGTCGACGATTACCTCAGCCGCACCGCGGGCCTCGGCATCACAGGCGGCACAGTCGTCGCCGGATCGTTCCAGGGCACGCAGACCGAGTACATGGTCGACGCGCTGGCGAAGCTCGGTCCCACGTTCGTCGGCGTCATCCAGGTGCCGGCGACGGTCACCGACGAGGAGATCCTGCGCCTGAACGCCGCGGGCGTGCGCGCGGTGCGTTTCAACCTCTACCGCGGCGGCTCGGCGGGAATCGAGGATCTCGACCGCCTCGCGCGGCGGGTTCACGACGTCGCAGGCTGGCACGCCGAGCTTTACGCCGACGCGTCCACACTCGAACCGATCATGGAAACCGTCGCGAATCTCCCGAAGATCAGCATCGACCACCTCGGCATGACGCAGGCGGGGCTGCCGAACCTGCTCGCGCTGGTCGGGCGCGGTGCGAAAGTCAAAGCGACCGGGTTCGGCCGCACCGAAGTCGACGTGCCGCACGCGCTGCGCGAAATCGCGCGCGTGAATCCTTCGAGCCTCATGTTCGGCACCGACCTGCCTTCGCAGCGCGCGCGCCGCCCTTTCGAGCGTGCCGACATCGACCTGATCCGCGACACCCTCGGCGATGCGCTCGCGCAAAAAGCCTTTCGCGACAACGCAGTCGAGTTTTACCGACCCCGGGAAATTCCGAACCCTTAAATGACCCAGAAGAAAAAAGCGCCAGGAACTCGCACCGCCAAAACCCGCAAGACACCTCTCAAAGCAGCGAAGCCCGATGTGCGGCCGAAGGTGGGCGGCAGCGTCGCTTACGAAGTCGTTCACAACGGCGGCATGGCGCAGAACCTCGGCGTGCGCCTGCTCAGCGTCACCAAGAAAGTGGTGCGCGCCGAGATGCCGGTCGAGGACAGACACCTGAACCGCTCGGGACGGGTCAACGGCGGCGCGCTGATGGCTTTCGCCGACCTGCTCGGCGCGACCGGCACCGTCGCGAATCTGCCGCCGGGTCACCGCACCACGACGCTCGAATCGAAGACCAACTTCTTCGCCGCCGGAGTGGGTCCGGTGCTGTCGGGAGTCTCCAAGCCGCTGCACATCGGCCGAACGACGATGGTATGGCAGACGACGATCCGTAATCCCGACAAGAAGCTCGTGGCGGTGGTGACGCAGACGCAGATCGTGCTGCCCGGCCCCTCCGGGGCCGTCGGGCGGTGAACGATTCGGAAGGATACCAAGGTTTCCCTCCGCGCCTCCTTTCCTTAACAGCTAAACCACCCCCACCCTAACCCTCCCCTGAAGGGGAGGGGAAGTGATCCGCGCCGCGGATAACTGTCCTTCCCCCTCAGGGGGAAGGTCGGGATGGGGGTGGTGTTGAACTGCTTCAGGAGAGCGGAGCGATCGGCAGAGCGCCGAAGGAAAGGAGGTTCAAGGAGGGAAACCTTGGTTTCCCTCTTTGGCGTTCACCGCATGGTTTACGTCCACGCCAACGGCGTGGACGTAAACCATGTGCCCCCCCAGCCAACCTGAAGCGCCGAGCAGCGTGATCGCGATCACCGTCAATGCCAGCGGCAAGCCGGCCACTTCGGCGTCGCTGATGCGCATCGCGATGTTGACCGCGAAGAGCACGACCACCGTCAGGTTGAGTGCGCCGTGGGTGAGCGCGAGCTTCTTCGGCGCGCCGGTGAGCGAGAGCATGTCGATGGTCCCGGGGATGGCCGCGAGCAGCGCGCCGAGCAGTCCCGCGATCATCGTGTAGAACGAGAGCGTGAACCAGTGGCTCGCGCCGCTGCCCAGCACGAACGCGAGGTCACAGACGAAACTGAAAAGCCACAGGCCGATCGGGATCGGCACGAGCATCGGGTGTATCGGGTGTCTGGCAATGCTTGCAGGTGTTCGCATGACGCTCCTCCTTGCAATCGGTGTGCGCGGCCCGGCTATCATATAGAACAAGATTAATGAGTACAATCGGGCGGCCCGAAATCAATGGAGGAGCAATGATCAGGAAGCTGAGGACCCAACGCGACGACCAGCAATGGATGCTCGATCTCGCGCTCAACATGCGCGGCCGCGTCCAGAACTTCGAGCGTGACGACGTCGAAGTGCCGCAGGGCAAGCGTGCCCGCAATTACCGCATGCTGCCCAAAGTCTGGCGCGAAGCGGCGGAGCGGCACGAGCTGCTTGCCAAGCGCGCAGCGAAAGCGGGCGCCAACGCCACGGCGACCCACCATTACGATCACGCCGTCGAAGCGTATCGCATGGCGCAGCACCCGATCTATTTCGACAACCACCCGGTCAAGAAACAGCTCTACAAGAAGCTCTCGGAAGTCGTCGACCGCCGCTCCGAAGTCGCGGATTATCCGATCGAGCGCGTCGAAGTGCCTTTCGACAACGGCACGACGATCTCATGCCTGTTCCACCTGCTGCCGGACCGCCGCAAGGCCCCGGTTGTGATCTACGTGCCGGGCATGGACCAGACCAAGGAAGCGTTCCCGAAAGCCGCGCACAACATCGGCCTTTCGCGGGGCTTTCACGTGATCTCGATCGACGGTCCGGGTCAAGGCAGCTCGAACATGCAGAAGATCCGCTCGGTCGGCGACAACTACGAGCGCGCCGGCGCGGCGGTCATCAGCTATCTCATGAAGCGCCCCGAAGTCGACAAGAAGAAGATCGCGATCTACGGCATCAGCATGGGAAGCTACTGGTGCCTGCGCCTGTCGAGCTACGACCACCGCGCCGCGGCCGTCGTGAGCTCGGTCGCGTGCTTCAACCCGAACAACACGATCTTCACGCAGTCGTCCCCGCGCTTCAAACAGATGTTCATGTACATGTCGGGCTATGAGGACGAAGCGAAGTTCGACGTGGAAGTCGCCCAGCCGATGACCGTGCGCGGCTACCTAGACAAGATCCAGTGCCCGACGCTCCTCGTCACCGGTGAATTCGACCCGCTATGTCCGCTCGAAGAGGCGATCGAAGCTTTCGAGGACCTCAAAGTCCCGAAAGAGATGTGGATCATGGAGAACCAGTACCACCCGCTGTGGGGCATCCCCAACCTCGGCGGGATGGACTGCCACGACTACGTCTTCGACTGGCTGCAAGCGTTCTTCAGCGGCAAGCGCACGCCGAAGAAGGCCGGCCGCATCGCCTACGTGCGCGAGAACGGCGACGGGCCGTGGGGCGATTGCGAGTGGGAGCCGACGGTCAAGCCGGGGCAGGCGTACTTCTGAGAGCGCAGCTCTCGCGGAGTCACCTCAACCCGTGTCATCGCAAGGAGCGGCAGCGACTAAGCAACCTCGTTGCGAACGTTGCTCGTGCGCCGCGAGATCGCCACGTCGCGCCGTCGGCGGCTCCTCGCGATGACAATGCACTTGCTCACGCGTCCTGACGCCACCAAGGAGCCCCGACATGTCTAAAGAAGAACGCACGGTGGACAGTCTGCGCCGCCGGTTGATCGGCGGCGCCGCCGCCGCGGCGGCGGTGTTGCCGTTCGGGTGGCGATTCGCGCAGGCGCAATCCAAAGCGCATCGCGTCGACGTCCATCACCACATCGTCTCGCCCGGCTATTCCGCTGCGCTGAAAGAGCGGGGCCAGCGGCACGCGCCGTGGACCGTCGAGGGCTCGCTCGCCGACATGGACAAGAGCGGCATCGCGACTTCGATCACGTCTCTCGTCCAGCCCGCGGTGTGGTTCGGAGACGTGCCGCTGGGACGGCGTCTCGCCCGCGAGGCCAACGATTTCGCCGCCAAGCTCGCGCGCGATTACCCGGGCCGCTTCGGCACGTTCGCGACAATCCCATATCCCGACACCGAAGGCAGTGTGAAAGAGATCGAGTACGCACTCGACACGCTCAAGGCCGAAGGCTTCTGCCTCATGACGAGCTACGGCGGCAAGTATCTGGGCGACCCGGCGTTCTGGCCGGTGCTCGAAGAGCTCAATCGCCGCTCGGCGGTCGTGTATACCCATCCGCTGTCGCCGCAGTGCTGCGGAGACGTGGTGCCCGGCATTCAGGGTGCGGCGATCGAATACGCGACCGATACGACGCGAACGATGGCGAGCCTCGTCTTCACCGGCGCCGCGGCGAAATACCCGAACATCCGCTGGATCTTTTCGCACAGCGGCGGCACGACGCCGTTCCTCCTGAGCCGCTTTATATACGAAGAGAAAATCCTCAAGGACCGCGCGGCGAAGATTCCCAAGGGTGTGATGTATGAGCTCGGGAAGTTCTACTACGATACCGCGCAGGGCAACCACGCCGGCGCGCTCGCCGCGCTGCTGAAGATCGCTCCGGTCTCGCAGCTACTCTACGGCACCGATTACCCGTTCCGCGACGGCGCCGAAGTGAACGCGGGTCTTGCGGCGTACGGCTTCAGCGCAGCGGAGCTGAGGGCGATCGAGCGGGATAATGCGGTGCGGATGATGCCGAAGTTGAAGGCCTAGGCTTAGACCGTTTCCCCTCACCCTAGCCCTCTCCCCCTTCGGGGGCGAGGGAAACGTCTACCGACAACCGCTTCTCCGAGCGCGAGAGCCGTCGGTAGACCCTTTCCCCTCACCCTAGCCCTCTCCCCCTGCCGGGGGCGAGGAAACGTCTACCGACAACCGCTTCTCCGAGCGCGAGAGCCGTCGGTAGACCCTTTCCCTCGCCCCCGTAGGGGGAGAGGGTCAGGGTGAGGGGCGCCTTTTACCGCTGCGCAACCTGCGCAGCAGCCCCCGCACTCCACCCACCCCCCAGCGCCCTGTAAAGGCTCACCGCCGCCTGCAGCCGGTTGAGCCTGATCTGCGCGACCTGGTCCTGCGCGTTGAACAGCGTGCGTTGCGCGTCGAGCACCGTCAGCAGGTCGTCCGCCCCTTCGCGGTAGCGGATTTCCGCGAGCCTCAAAGCTTCGCTCGACTGCGCCTGGACCTGTGCCTGCAGCGTTTCCTGCTGCCCTTGGCGGTTCGCTGCGACGAGCGCGTCTTCGACGTCCTTGAACGCCGCGAGGATCACCTTGCGGTAGGACTCGACCACTTCGCGTTCGCGCGATTCGGCGACCGCTTTCTGGCCGCGCAGCCGCCCGCCGTCGAAGATCGGCTGCAGCACCGACAGGGCCAGGCCGAGCGTGCTCGTGCCGCCGCTCACGAAACTGAGCAGCGCCGCGCTCGCCGCGCCCGCCGAGCCGGTGAGCGAGATGCTCGGCAGGAGCGCTGCGCGCGCCGCAGCGAGGTCGGCGTTCGCCGCAGCAAGCTGCGCCTCGGCGCTCGCGAGGTCAGGCCTGCGCACGAGCAGCTCGGCGGGTAATCCCGGATTGACGACCGGCACCGCAAGGTCGGCGACGCCGGCCGCTTTCACGTCGAAACCTTCAGGCACGGTTCCGATCAGCACCGCGAGCGCGGCGAGCGTCTGGCGCTCCTGCTGCTCGAGCGGGAGCAGCGCCGCGCGCTGTGACAGCACCGTCGCTTCCTGCCGCGACAGATCGAGCTGTGAGTTGGCGCCGTTGCGCACGCGAGCGGAAACGAGATCGCGCACGCGCTCGGCGATTCCGAGGTTCTCTCTCGCGACGCTGAGGCGGCTGCGCAAGGACAACACTTCGAAGTAGCTCGTCGCCACGCCGGAGATAAGCGTGAGGCGCGCGCTGTCGCGATCGTATGCCGTCGCCTGCAGCGCGCTTTGCGCCGAGCGCACGCCTGCACGGTTGCGTCCCCAGAGGCCGACTTCGTAGCTCGCGGACAAGCTGTAGCTGCTCGCATTCGTCGTCGCCGAGCCGCGGCTGTCGCTCGTGCTGCGGGTCGACGTGCCGACGCCGAGATCCAAGGTCGGAAAAAGCGAGGCGCCGGCGACGCGCACCTGCGCTTCCGCCTGGCGCACGCGCTCGGTGGCGATCGCGAGGTCGGGGCTGCCTGCGAGCGCCTGCTGCACGAGCTGCTGGAGCTCGGCTGAGCCGAACGTGGACCACCAGTCGGCAGACACCGCAGTGCCTGTCGCCGGTTCGTTCCAGGCGATGGGTGCCGCGACGTCGGGTTTCAACATCGGGCTCGTCATGCTGCAGCCGGTGAGGGCGAGGGCTACTGCGATGCAGAGCGTTTTACGTGTGGTCATGTTCGTCGTCCTTTGCTTATGAAACCCACCCCCATCCCGACCTTCCCCCTGAGGGGGAAGGAGGGTTTGTCAAAGTCCCCTCCCCTTCAGGGGGAGGGTTAGGGTGGGGGTGGTTTGTTGCTGTGATCGTTAGATGTCACTCACTCGCCAGCGCCACCACCGGATCGAGCCCTGCAGCTTTCCTCGCCGGCATGTAT
>JAQGNC010000023.1 GCA_028292065.1 Betaproteobacteria bacterium | reverse complement strand
CGGCCGGTTACAGGTCGCGGCGGGAGAGTTACGAATGTCACCGAAGCGGACACGGCGGGACGCGTGCAGAATTCCCGTGTTGGCTGGTATTGCGTGAATGACGTGATCAGGCTGACGGTTGCGCGCTCACGCCAGGGCGGCGGGCGCATTGCAGGCAGGTCATACAGGAGAGATGGGGCCGACCCCGGCCCTCTCGGGGTCAGACCCCGGTTTTGATTCCTGACCGCCGTCGAGCAGAAAGGAAATTCAGAGGGACGTGCTCACTCCGGGCTCACACGGCCGAGCCATTGTTCCTCTCGACGAACGCAGGGAACTCCGCCAGCGGCATCGGACGCGCGATGAAGTAGCCCTGCGCCATGTCGCAATCGAAAGCTCGCAGGGCTTCGAGAACGGCGCCGGTTTCGACGCCCTCGGCCACCACCTCGAGGTCCAGCGCGTGACCGAGCTCGATGGCGAAGCGCACGATCTTTTCGGCTTTGGCGTCCGCACCGAGGCCGCGGATGAAAGCCTGATCGATTTTGACCGAGCTGATCGGCAGTTTCTGAAGGTACGCGAGGCTCGAATAGCCGGTACCGAAATCGTCGACGTGCAGCGCGTGCCCACGCTCGCGCAAGCGGCTCAGCACCTCGAGCGCGGTGTCGGGATTCTCCATCAGCGCGCTTTCGGTGATCTCGAGCTCGAGCTGCGACGGCATGATCCCGCGCGCGTTGCAGATGTCTTCGAGCTTCGGCAGCAGGGTGGAATCGTACAGGTTGCGCGCCGAGATATTCACCGCGAGCGGAAGGTGCACACCCTCTTGCGCCAGGCGGTCGAGGGCGCGGGCCGCCGTGTCGAGCACCCAGTCGGTCAGCGGCTGTATGAGGCCGGTGTGCTCGGCGAGCGGGATGAATTCGGTCGGCGAAACCGGCCCGAGGCGCGCCGACGACCAGCGCGCGAGCAGCTCTGCGCCGCAGACGCGGCCGGTTCTCACGTCGATCTTCGGCTGTGCGAAGAGCACGAGCTCGTCGCGGCCGATCGCCTGGCGAAGCTCGGTCGCGATCAGCAGCCGGCGAGCGCTCGCCTGCTCCGGCTCGCCGCTATGGATCGCATAGGACAGACCTTTGCGCTTGGCGCGCTGCAGGGCGTTGCCGGCGCGTCGGATCAACATCTCCGCAGTGTCGCCGTGCTGCGGGAAGGCAGCGATTCCCGCCGCGGCGCTCAGGTACACCGGGGCGCCGTGCGCCTCGAATGGTGTTTTGAGACGCTCGCGGATTTTTGCGGTCAGGACCATCGCGGTGTCCACGTCCGAGCCCGGCAGCAGCAGGGCGAAGGTATCTTCCGCGAGTCTGAAAACGCTGACTGCGTCATCGGCCGTCTCGACCAGCACTTGGGCGAACGCGCGCAGGAGATTGTCGCCTTCCCCATGCCCGACCGCTTCGTTCACTTCCCTGAACCGGTCCAGGTCGAGCTTGATGAGCGACAGCGGCCGGCCCGAAGCCGTGGCCTGCACGATGTCGGCGGAGATGCGCTCGACCAGGGCGAAGTGATTCGGCAGATCGGTCAGGCTGTCGTAATACGCCACGCACGCGAGGCGGCGTTCCGCCTCATCGTGTTTGTCGCGCAGCCGGGCGGTCTGAATGCCGAACGCGAGATCGCTCGAAAACTCCTCGAGCAGATCGAGCTCCTCGGCTTCGAGGGACTCCGGCGCCTCGCCGACCAGCGTCAATACGCCGAGCGTGCGATCCCCGGCCCGGAGCGGTAGGCAGATCACGCCGGCAGCGGCCGCAGGAAGCGGCGCCGCGTCGGGGTTGGCCGGCACCGCGTAGTCCTGGGGGCGCGCGGACGCGCGCTGGAGGATGTGCTCGACAGCGCCTGCCCCGCCCGCGGGCACGACCTCGTGAGCCTTGTCTGCGCGGGTCAAGCCCACCCACGCACCGCCGTAGCCCCCGACTTCGACCGCGACACGGCACATTTCACTGATCAGCGTTTTTTCGTCCCTCACGCGCAGCAGGGTGCGGTTGCCGGTGGAGAGGGTCTTCAGGCGCCGGTTCACGCGCTCCAGGCTCGCCGCATGCGCCGCCAGCCGTTGCTCGCGCTCTTCGATGCCCGCGGCCATCCGGTCGAACGCCGCGCCCACCTCGCCGAACTCGTTGCTCTGCCGGTCGAGCCCGGTACGCACCGCATGATCGCCGCCGGCGAGCCGTCGCGCCGCGACCGTGAGCTTCTGCATCGGCAGCAGCACCCAGCGCGTGGCCGTGCGCCACGCGACCGCGCTGGCGAGGAGCACGACGATCACGAAAACCATCACGCCGGAGCGGAAGAGCCGTAGGGCGGCCTGCTCGGCAGGCTCTTTTTCGAACGCGACCCGGACGTAATCCAGGTCGCCGTATTCGCCGGGAACCGCCGAGTACGCGCCGACGCGCTCGACTCCGTCGACCCCGCGGATCTCGAGCAGTCCCTGCTTGCTCAGCGCCGCTGCGTGAAGAAAGCTGTCGCGGTCGGGTATGGCGCGGCCGACCGCCCCTTCCATCCACGGTTGACGGCTGATGATCGTACCGCGCTCGTCGACGAGCGCGATGACCGCACCGGCCGGCAGCGCCAGCTCCTTGAAAAAATTCTGGAACCAGTCGATATCGAGCGAAATGAAGACGACGCCCCGCACGCGGCCGTCCGCGCCCGCCATCGGATAGGCGGCGACGACCACCGGCCGGCCGGTGGTTCGACTCCGGATGAGGTCGCTCACCACGAAATCATTGGTTCGAACCGCGCGCTGGAAATACTCGCGGTCAGCGGTATTGATCGGGAGGTCAGGCGTCTTGAGGGCACAGACCAGGTTGCCCTCGATGTCCAGAAAACCAGCCTGCTGATACAGCGTGAATCGCGCGATGAGCTTCCGAAACTGCGGCGTGCACAGCTCCTGCAGCGTGCGGTCGTGCGGCGCGGCCTCGGCGAGCACTGCAAGCAGCTGCCGCGAGTTTTCGATCACTCTGGAAACCTGTCCCGCGGCGAGCCGCGCGACCGTCAGCGCCTCGGATTGACGTTCGCGCAGTACGGTGTCGCGGACCTGCCACGCAGCCCATGCCGAATAAACGGCAAGCGGCAGGCACGCGCCGAGGAGCAGCGCGACGAGCTTG
>JAQGNC010000021.1 GCA_028292065.1 Betaproteobacteria bacterium | reverse complement strand
GCTTCGACAGGCTCAGCACGAACGGAGCCGTCGCGTTGCGAGGCTCAGCACGACCGCAACAACGGGCGCGACGCTCAGCACGAACGCAGCCCGCGCGTTGGGAGGCTCAGCATGAACGGCCTCGACTCGCGCTTCAGGGCATTGTCCGTTCGCCCTGAGCCTGTCGAAGGGTGAACGGCCGCGAGGCAACCACTGGTGACATTCCGAGGAACCACATGAGCATCAAACAGCACTACGATCTGATCATCCGCAACGCCACTATCATCGACGGCACGAAGGCCGCGCGCTACGCGGGAGACATCGCCGTCAGCGACGGCGTCATCAAAGCGATCGGCCGGCTCGACGCCGCCGCCGACACCGAGATCGACGCCTCGGGCCTCATCGCCGCGCCCGGTTTCATCGACGCGCACACCCACGACGACCGCCTGCTGCTCTCCGACCGCGACGTGACCCCGAAAGTGAGCCAGGGGGTGACCACCGTCATCACCGGCAACTGCGGCATCAGCCTCGCGCACTCGCCCGTGCCCGACGGCGCGCCCACCCCGCCGCTCGACCTGCTCGACACCGAAGGCGGCTGGTTCAGGTTCCAGAGCTTCCGCGCGTACCGCGAGACGCTCGAAGCGCAACCCGCGGCGATCAACGCCGCGTGCCTCGTCGGCCACACCACTTTTCGCGTCGCGACGATGGACCGTCTCGACCGCGTCGCGACCGCGTCCGAAATCGCGAAGATGCGCGACATGGCGCGCGAATCGCTCGCTTCCGGCGCGATCTGGATCTCGACCGGGACTGCGTATCCGCCCGCCGCGTGCGCGAGCACCGAGGAGATCATCGAAGTGTGCAGTCCGCTGCGCGAGCTCGGCGGTCTCTACGTCACCCACATGCGCAACGAGGACGACGACATCGTCGATTCGATGGAAGAGACTTTCCGCATCGGCCGCGAGCTCGGTTCCGAAGTGGTGATCTCGCACCACAAGTGCGTCGGCACCCGCAACCATGGGCGCTCCCCCGAGACCCTCGCGCTCATCACCAAGACCATGGGCAGGCAGGCGGTAGGGCTCGACTGCTATCCGTATATCGCGTCGTCGACCGTGCTGCGCTACGACCGCCTCGAACAATCCTCGAAAATCATCATCACGTGGTCGAAACCCCACCCCGAGTTTTCAGGCGTCGACCTCGAAGAGGTGGCGAAGCGCCTGAACATGAGCCGCGCCGACGCGGTGGAAGCGATCAAGCCCGCAGGGGCGATCTACTTCATGCTCAATGAGGACGACGTGCAGCGGATACTGAAGTTCGACGACACGATGATCGGCTCGGACGGCCTGCCGCACGACGTCAAGCCTCACCCGCGGCTGTGGGGCACTTTCCCGCGCGTGCTCGGCCACTATTCGCGCGATCTCAAGCTGTTTCCGCTGGAGACCGCGGTCTACAAGATGACGGGGCTGACTGCGGCGAAGTTCGGGCTGGAAAACCGTGGGGTGCTGAAACAAGGCGCTCACGCCGACATCACCCTGTTCGATGCAGACACCGTCATCGATGCCGCGGATTTCGAGCATTCGACGCGGCCTGCGATCGGCATCGACACCGTCATCGTGAACGGCACGCCGGTGTGGCGCGACGGGAAAGCGACCGGCGCGCGGCCGGGGCGGGTGCTGACGCGCGCGCACACGTAGCGCAGGCGCCTCGCCTGCAGCCGCTCTCCCGGCTTGACCGCTATATCGGGGCGACACTGCTGCAACCGCTCGCCGTGGCGCCTACTCGGCCTTGATCCCGGCCTGCTTGATGACGCGGCTCCACAGCGCCTGTTCCGAGCGGATGTGCGCTTCGAATTCCTTCGGGGTGCTGCCGACCGCTTCGGAGCCTTCGGCGGCGAGGCGCTGCGTCATGTCGGGCGACTGGATCGCCTTGCGCGTTTCGGCGCTGATCTTCTCGATCACCGCGCGCGGCGTTTTCGCCGGTGCGACCAGGCCGTACCAGTTCACCACGACCACGCCGGGCACGCCCGCTTCAGCCATCGTCGGCATGGACGGCAACGCCTGGACTCGTTTCGCCGGCGTGACCGCGAGCGCCCGCAGACGGCCCGCGCCGATGTGCGGAATGGAGGAGATGATCGTCGGGAACGACACCGGCACGCGGCCGCCGACGAGGTCGGCGTAAGCGGCGCCCATCCCTTTGAAAGGGATGTGCAGCATCTTCGTTCCGGTCGCGACCTGGAAAAGCTCGCCCGTCATATGGATCGGGCTGCCGATACCCGACGAGCTGTAGGTCAACTTTCCCGGGTTCGCGCGCAGGTGCTGCACGAGCTCGGTCGCGGATTTCGCCGGGATCGACGGGTGGATGACGAGCACGTAACCCTGCGCGGTGACCTGCGAGACCGGCGCGAAGTCGCGCAGCAGGTCGAAGCGCGATTTGTAGAGCAGGGGATGGATGACCGGCGTGGTGCTCGACATCATGAGAGTGTGCCCGTCGGGCGCGGCGGAAGCGGTGATGTCGAGCGCGACCAGGCTGCCGGCGCCGGGGCGGTTGTCGACGACGACGGTCTGGCCGAAGGCGTCGCCGAGCTTTTGCGCGAGGCCGCGCGTGACCGCGTCCATACCGCCGCCCGGCGACAGCGGAACGACGATGCGGACCGGCTTGGTCGGAAAATTCTGGGCGTGTGCGGACGCGGCGATGGTCGTACCGATGGTCGTACCAATTGCGACCGCGGCGACAAGTCGTTGCAGCTGCTTCAAGGTTTTTCCTCGTGGGTGATGCCGTCAAAGCATGAACCGCTGCCGTTCCCCTTCGACTGCGTGGCGGCGCCACGCTCAGGGCGAACGGGGCGCATCCGTTTCGAGTCAGCGTGCACGAGACTCGACGGCTTTTAGGGTTTCAGCCTGCACTTCGACGCTGGCGTTGTCGTTCGCCAGCCAGATCTGACCGTCCTGGATCGTGCAGGTCAGGCGCATGTTGCGATCGGCCAGCGCGGCGAGCTCGCGAGTCTGCACTGTCGGCAGCCTCATGACCGTGACGTTGCGGGTCTTGTCGAGCTTGCCTTCGACCTGTTCCCACCACAGGCGTGTGCCGTGCGCGGCGCCGTAACTGTAGACGTAGACCTGCCCCGAGCGGCCCGCGGCTTTGCGTATCCGCTTGTCGTCGGGGAGACCGACGTCGATCCACGTCATGATCGAGCCGGTCAGGTCTTTTTCCCACACATCGGGCTCGTCCTCGTCGGAGAGGCCTTTGCCGAACGAGAGCCTCTCCGCCGCATGCAGCGCGAACGCGAGCACGCGCACCATCATGCGTTCGTCCGTTTCGGACGGGTGGCGCGCGATCGTGAGCGCGTGCTCGCCGTAGTAGTTGCGGTCCATGTCGGCGATCTGCAGCGCCGCCTTGAATATCGTTGCTTTGAGCGCCATTCAGGTTTTCAGCGCCGGTATTCGCGGTGCACCGGATTGAGCCGGTCGATGTCCGCTTTCACCTGGTCGCGCGTGCGCTCGTAGACGATTTCACGGCCCATGATCGTGCCGGCATAAGCGGCTCCGTTGCGAGTCGGCGTCAGCGTGCACTTCACGCTGTGCTCCCCCGCGCCGAGCACGACCTCGATCGACTCCACGCGCTTGCTGTACACCACCACTTCCATGACCTGCCCGCTCTCGCTGCGAACTTTGATCTTTTCGATGTTCATCGGTGTGCTCCCAGAAGACCCGAATGTAGCACTGCGTGAGCCCTGCGGAAGCCTCAGCCAGCGTGGAGTAGGAGTTCAGCGGAGCGAAACCCCAGATTGCCTCGCCCGCTACAGCCCCGACGCCCTGATCACCTTGCCCCAGATCGCAAGTTCCGAGGCGATGTGCCGCGCAAACGCGTCGGGTGTGCCGGCGGCAGGCTCCGCGCCTTCGACCGTGAGGCGCTCGAGCAGGTCGCGCTCGCGCATCGCCGCGACGAGCGCCGAATTGAGCTTGCCGACGGCCATCTGCGGGGTTCGTGCGGGTGCGAGCAGCCCGAACCACGACGTGACGACGTAACCGGGCACTCCGGACTCGACGACCGTAGGCACGTCGGGCGTAGCAAGCGAGCGCGACTGCGCAGTCGTCGCCAGCGCACGCAGCCTGCCCGCCTTGATATGCGGCAGCACCGCGACGACGTTGGCGAACATGAGCTGCACCTGGCCGCCGAGCAGATCGACCACCGCCGGCCCCGATCCCTTGTACGCGACGTGCACGATGTCGGTTCCAGTGAGGCTCTTGAAATACTCGGCTGCGAGATGCGTCGAGTTGCCGTTCCCGCCCGAGCCGTAGTTGAGCTGGCCGGGTTTGGCTTTGGCGAGCGCGACGAGCGCTTTCACGCTGCGAACGGGCAGCGACGGGTTGGTTACGATCACGTAATGGCTCGTCGTCGCCTGTCCGATCGCGGAGAAATCGCGAACGGCGTCGTAAGGCGTGGGCTGCACGAGCAGGGCGTTGATCGTGAGCGACGGTGCGGCCATGAGGATCGTGTAGCCGTCGGGGGCGGCTCTGGATGCCATCTGCACGCCGATCGTTCCGCCGGCGCCGGCGCGGTTATCGACGACCAGCGCGCTTCCGAGCGTCTCGCTCATGCGCTGCGCGACGATGCGCGCCACGATGTCGACGCCGCTGCCCGGCGTGGACGCGACGATCATGCGTATGGGCCGCGCGGGATAGGGCTGCGCGTGCGCGGCCGGCACCGCGGCGAAGAGCGTGACAGCGGCAAGCCAGCGGATCATGTCTGCTCCGGTCGACGAGCGCGAGCGGCGCGCACCATCGTCATGCCATCTTAGCCAGAATGCGATGCCCTATACTAGCTAGTGAGGTGATTCTCAAATTCGCGTCACAATCCGTTCGCCCTGAGCAGGCGCACTGCGCCGCAGTCGAAGGGTGAACGGCAGTGTTCATGCTTCGACAAGCCTGTCCTGAGCCAGTCGAAGGGCTCAGCACGAACGGCCTTCCATACTTCTGCGAATTGTGACTCGCCACACTAGAACCATAACTCGACCGATAGAGGAGGCTCGCCCGCTCATGCATTCCCCTGCCACGTTTTGTCGTTTCGCACTGGCGGTGTTCGCCCTCGCTCCCGCTGCCGTGCTCGCGCAGCAAGGTTATCCGACCAAACCCATCCGCTTCATCGCCCCTTTTCCGCCGGGTGGGACGAGCGACATCGTGGCGCGGGTCGCCGCGCAAAAGCTCACCGATGCGCTGGGCAAGCAGGTCATCGTCGACAATCGCGGAGGCGCGTCGGGAACCATCGGCTACGAGATGGCGGCGAAATCGCCGCCTGACGGGTACACGCTGCTCCTGTGCAGCATGGGCGGCCTGGTCAGCAACCAGTTCCTGTTCAAGCGCCTGCCGTTCGACCCGATGCATGATTTTTCGCTGATCTCGCAGCTCGCGACTGCCGGGCAGGTCCTCGTCATCCATCCCGCGGTGCCGGCGAAGACGGTGCAGGACCTGATCGCGCTCGCGAAAGCGAACCCGGGCAAGCTCAACGTCGGTTCGGGCGGCCTCGGCACCACCCAGCACATCGTCGCCGAAGTGTTCCAGTCGGCGACCGGCATCAAGCTCACGCACGTGCCTTACAAGGGCAGCATCCTCGCGGTGACGGCGACGCTCGCCGGCGAGATCACGATGACTTTCGCCGACATGGCGCCGGCGGTCCCGCACATCAAGGCGGGGCGGCTGCGCGCGCTCGCGGTGAGCAGCGAACAGCGCTCGAACGCGATCCCCGAGGTGCCGACGATGGCCGACGCCGGCATCAAGGAGTGGTTCCCGCAAACGTGGTGGGCGATGGCCGCGCCCAAAGGGCTGTCGCCTGCGATCGTCAAGCGCCTCAACGGCGAGATCGCGCAGTTCATGAAAGCGCAGGACGTGCAGGAGAAGTTCGCGAACATCGGCCTCGTGCCGCTGCACAGCACGCCCGAGCACGTTTCGGAGCTCGTGAAGACCGGCACCGCGCGCATGGGCAAGGTCATCAGGGCGGCGGGGATACAGCCGGAGTGAGGCTGGGCTGACCCCACGCCCGTCATTCCGGCGCAGGCCGGAATCCATTTTGTTTTAAACGCTCGAGCGCTGAACCGGGGTCAGACCCCAATGAAGCCGGGGTCTGACCCCAAGGGCGACCCCGTACGCAGGTGGCACGCGACCCAGTGTCCCGGCCGCACCGCGATCATCTTCGGCTCTTCGATCCTGCAGCGGTCGAACGCATAGGGGCAGCGCGTGTGAAAACGGCAGCCCGGCGGCGGATTCACCGGGCTCGGCACGTCGCCTGAAAGGATCACGCGCTGGCGCTGCACGCGAGGGTCGGGCACCGGCACTGCCGAGAGCAGCGCTTCGGTGTACGGATGCTGCGGGTCGGTGAACAGCGAGCGCTTGTCGGTGAGCTCGACGATCTTGCCGAGGTACATCACCGCGATGCGATGGCTGATGTGCTCGACGACCGCGAGGTCGTGGGCGACGAACAGATACGAGATTCCCAGCTCCTGCTGCAGGTCCATGAGCAGGTTGATGACCTGCGCCTGCACCGAGACGTCGAGCGCCGAGACCGGCTCGTCGCACACGATGAGACGAGGGTTGGGCGCGAGCGCGCGCGCGATGCCGAGGCGCTGGCGCTGGCCTCCCGAGAACTCGTAGGGATACTTCACCATCTGGTCGCGGCGCAGACCCACCTTGTCGAGCAGCGCGGCGACGCGCTCGTGTATCTCCTCGCGCGACACCGACTCGAAGTTGCGGATCGGCTCGGCGACGATGTCGACCGCGCGCATGCGCGGATTGAGCGACGAATACGGATCCTGGAAAACCGCCTGGAGCTCGCGCCTCAGCTTTCGCATCGCGCCGGCGCGCAAGCCGTCGATGCGCTCGCCCCGCCACGTGACGCTGCCCGACGTCGGCTCGAGCAGCCTGAGGATCAGCTTGCCGGTCGTCGACTTGCCGCAGCCGCTTTCGCCGACGAGGCCCAGCGTCTCGCCCTGCGCGATGTCGAAGCTGATGTCGTCGACCGCATGCACCTGCGCAGTCACGCGCGAGAACACCCCGCTGCGCACCGGGAAGTGCTTCGTGAGGTTCGCGACCTGGAGGAGGGGAGCGGTCATGGGGCCAGACCGCGCGAGGGGACAGACCCCGGTTCATTCGGTTGGGGTGTGACCCCGCTCCGGTCGGGAAACCGGGGTCTGACCCCGATGAAGCCGGGGTCAGACCCCATGGCGACACGGTCGGAGTGCCAGCACGCGGCGTAGTGGCCCGCGGCTTTCATTTCCAGCGGCGGATATTCCGCGCGGCACACGTCGGTCGCGAACGCGCAGCGCGGCGCGAAAGTGCATCCGACGGGCTCTTCACGCAGCGATGGGACGCTTCCCGGAATTTCGGCGAGCCGTGCGCGGTGGCCGACGTGCGCATGGTCGAGCCGCGGAATCGAGTTGAGCAGGCCGAGGGTGTACGGATGCAGCGGCCGCTCGAAGAGCGCCGCGACCGGCGCTTCCTCGACTTTGCGCCCGGCGTACATGACGACCACGCGCTGCGCCATTTCGGCGACCACGCCGAGGTCGTGCGTGATGAGCACGATCGCGGCGCCGGTCTTCTCTTTCAGCGCGAGCATCAGGTTGAGGATCTGCGCCTGTATGGTCACGTCGAGCGCGGTCGTCGGCTCGTCGGCGATCAGGAGGCGCGGGCCGCACGCGAGCGCCATCGCGATCATCACCCGCTGGCGCATGCCGCCGGAGAGCTCGTGAGGATATTGAGTCACGCGGCGCTCGGGCTCGGGCATGTTCACGAGCGTGAGCATCTCGATCGCTTTCCGAGTCGCGTCGCGCGTCGACAGCCCGCGATGCACCTTCACCGCTTCCGCGATCTGCCTGCCGATGGTGAGCACCGGATTGAGCGAAGTCATCGGCTCCTGGAAGATCATCGAGATCTCGTTGCCGCGCACGCTGCGCATCTCGCGCTCGGATAGCTGGAGCAGGTCGCGGCCTTCGAAGACGAGGCGCCCCGAGACGATCCGTCCCGGCGGCGACGCGATGAGCCTCAGGATCGACAGTGACGTGACGCTCTTGCCGCAGCCCGATTCGCCGACCACCGCCAGCGTCTCGCCGGGGTATACCGAGAACGACACGCCATCGACGGCGCGAACGACGCCGTCGCGCGTATAGAAATACGTGCGCAGGTCGTCGACCTCGAGCAGCGGCGAGGGGGCGCTAGCGGTGGGCACGCGGGGTTGCTCCATCGAGCGCATTCGAAACGGTGTCATTGCGAGGAGCGGTGCGACGACGCAATCTCGTTGCGAACGCAGGCATGCGCCACGGGATCGCCACGTCGCTGCGCTCCTCGCGATGACCCGCTCTGGTTTCGCTCACGGGTCGGAATCTCACATCCTTCTCGCGAGCCGCGGGTCGAGCGCGTCGCGCATCCCGTCGCCGAGCAGGTTGATCGCGAGCACCGTCAGCGAGAGGCAGATGCCGGGAAAGAGTATGAGATAGCCCGCGATCTGAAAAAGGCTCCTCGCCTCCGCCATGATGTTGCCCCAGCTCGGGATGTTGGGGGGCGTGCCGGCGCCGATGAACGACAGGATCGCCTCGGTGATCATCGCGGACGCGCAGACGTAAGTCGCCTGCACGAGCAGCGGCGCAACCGTGTTCGGCAGGATGTGGCGCGTGAGTATGCGCGGCAGCGTCGTTCCGGCCGCGACGGCGGCTTCGACATACGGCTGCTCGCGCAAGGTCAGCACGAGGCTGCGCACCAGACGCACCACGCGCGGCACTTCGGCGAGCGTGATCGCGAGGATGACGTTGCCGATGCTCGCGCGGGTCAAGGCCATCAGCGCGATCGCGAGCAGCACCGAAGGGATCGACATGAGCCCGTCCATGATGCGCATCACGATCGCATCCACCCAGCGGATGTAGCCGGTGACGAGCCCGATCGCCAGGCCGACGAACGTGCTGAAGAGCGCCACCGCGATACCGACCGCCAGCGAGACCCGCGCGCCGTAGATCACGCGGCTGTAGACGTCGCGCCCGAGCATGTCGCTGCCGAACCAGTATTCGGCCGAAGGCGGCTTCAGCCGCCTGAGCGGCGCGACCGCCTGAGGATCGATCGTGCCGAGCCACGGCGCGAAGAGCGCGACGAGGATCATGATGCCGAGCACCGCTGCGCCGACGATCGCGGTGGGGTGGCGCCGCAGCGCGTTCCTGAGCCTCAGCCACGTCGGCGACGTCGAGCGCGCGGCGGGCAGCGCGAGCGTGCTCATCAGTAGCGGATCCGCGGATCGAAGAACATGTAGGAGAGATCGACCGCGAGGTTGACCAGCACGTATGCCGCGGAAAAGATGAGGATGACGCCCTGGATGATCGGGTAATCGCGCCGCAGGATCGCGTCCACCGTCAGCCTGCCGATCCCGGGGATGGCGAACACCGTTTCGGTCACGATCGCACCGCTGATGAGGAGGGCGATGCCGATGCCGACGATCGTCATGATCGGCACCGCGGCGTTCTTCAGCGCGTGCCCGATCAGCACCGAGCTCGGCGCGAGCCCTTTGGCCTGGGCGGTGCGAACGTAGTCCTGCGACAGCACGTCGAGCATGGTCGCGCGAGTGATGCGCGCGATCAGCGCCATGTAGACGGTGCCGAGCGCGAGGCTGGGAAGGATGAGGTGGCGCAGCCACTCCCACACCCCATCGCTCAAGTTGTGGTAGCCCTGCACCGGCAGCCAGTCGAGCTCGATCGAGAAGGTCAGGATCAGGATATAGGCGAGGACGAAGACCGGCACCGAAAAGCCGAGCACGGAAAAGGCCATCACCCCGCGATCGATCCACGTGCCGGCCTTGGCCGCTGCGATCACGCCGAGCGGCACCGCGACCGCGACCGCGACGAGCAGCGTGCACAGCGTGAGCGCGACCGTCGGCTCGACGCGCTGCGCGATGAGGTGGGTCACGGCAAGCTTGGTGAAGATCGAGGTGCCGAGGTCGCCGTGGAGCAGCCCCCACGCCCACGTGCCGAAACGCACCAGGAAAGGCTCGTCGAGGCCGAGGTTGGCGCGGATGCGCGCGATGTCGTCGGTGGTGGCGGCGTCACCGGCGATCACCGCGGCGGGGTCGCCCGGCGTGAGATAGAGCAGCGAAAAGACGACGAACGCGACCACCGTCATGACGACGAGGGTGGAGAAGAGCCGGCGGATGATGTACGCGAGCAACGCGCTACGGAGCTGTCATCTCGGGGCGCCGGGCTAGGCGCAATAAGTCATCGCGAGGAGCCGCGGTAGCGCGACGCGGCGATCCCGTGGCGCACGGAAAGCTTTTCCGGCCGCGCCGAGATCGCCACGTCGCCTTTCGGCTCCTCGCGATGACGATCGACATCGCTGATCGTCACTTCTTCTCCACATTCCACAACAGCGACATCGGCGCGATGATCACGCCCGAGATGTTCGAGCGGTACGCCGTCGGCAGGATGAACTGCCCGGTCGGGATGAAAGGCACGAACTCGAACGCGCGCTGCTGTACCGCGCTCGCCGCTTTCTTGGACGAGTTCACGTCGGTCGAGTTGAACCAGGCCTCACGTAGCTCTTCGAGGCGGTTGTCGGTCGGCCAGCCGAACCACGCCTTGTCGCCGGTGCCGCGGATGGGGAAGTTCACGGCGGGGTTCACCATGTCGGGGCCGACGAGCCAGGTGTGGAAGATGTTCCAGCCGCCTTTGTCAGGTGTTTCCTTGACCGCGCGCCGCGTGATCAGCGTGCCCCAGTCGCCCGCCTGCACTTCGGCGTTCAACCCGAGCTTCTTCAGCATCTCGAGCGTCAGCAGCGACTGCGAGTGCACGATCGGTTGGTCGGTCGCGTCGATGATGACGATGCGCTCGCCTTTGTAGCCCGACTCCTTGATCAGCTGTTTCGCTTTCTCCATGTCGCGCTTGCCCTTGAGCGGGTCCGCGGAGATTTCGTTGGAGAGCGGCGTGCCGCACGTGAAGTACGAATAACACGGATGACCGTTCTTCGGGTCGCCCGCGATGCCGATCACGTAATCCTGCTGGTTGAGCGCGTAGAGCAGCGCCTGGCGCATCTTCGGGTTGTTGAAAGGCGGGTGCAGGAAGTTGAACCGCAGCAGCCCCATCGAGCCCAGCGGATCGATGTTCTTGACGGTGACCTGCTTGTTCTTCGCGAGCAGCGGGATGAGGTCGGGAGGCATCTGCTCCCACCAGTCCGCCTCCCCCGCGTTGATCGCGGCGGCCGCGGTCGCCGAATCGGGGATGTAAATCCATTCGACGCGGTCGACTTTCACGACCTTGCCGCCCGACGCCCACGACGGAGGCTCCTTGCGCGGCACGTAGTCGGTGTTCTTCACGTACACGACCTTGTTGCCGGGAACCCACTCGGCCTTCACGAATTTGAAAGGACCGGAGCCGACCGGGTCTTCGATGTTCTTGAACGCATCGGTCTTCGCGATGCGCTCGGGCATGATGAAAGGCACGTTGGACGATGGTTTCGCAAGACCTTCGAGCGTCAGCGGGAAAGGTTTCTTGAGCTTGAGGCGGAATGTCTTGTCGTTGACGGCGGTCCACGCGTCGGTCGATTCGGCGAGCTTCTGGCCGAGCGCATCGCGTTTGGCCCAGCGCTCGATCGACGCGATGCAGTCGGCGGAGCGCACCGGCTGGCCGTCGTGGAACTTCAATCCGTCGCGCAGCGTGAAGGTGTAGGTGAGCTGGTCTTTGCTGATCTCGTGCTTGTCGACCATCTGCGGCCGCACCTGGAACTTCTCGTCCATGGCGAACAGGGTGTCGTACACCATGTAGCCGTGGTTGCGCGTGATGTAGGCGGTCGTGCTGATCGGATCGAGGATGCGCAGGTCGGCCTGCGGGATGAACTTCAGGACTTTCTGCGACTGAGCCGATGCTGCGGCAGGAATCGCCAGCAGTGCGAGGCAGGCGGCGGCGATGAGTGGCTTGAGACGACTGACCAACGAGACCATGATGTTCCCCCTGTTATAAGGACTCTGGTGCCGGTAAGCGTTCGTGCGACGGTGATGCGTTCCTGCGAAGCATTGTAACGATTAAGGCGCGAGCGGGATTTGCGTCACCACTTTGGTGCGGGCTGCACAATTCTGGTCCCTGTCATGTAACCACAACTGTCATCGCGAGGCGCCGTAGGCGCCGTGGCGATCTCGTGGCGCACGACACGGCTTGCGAGCGTCTCGCGATTGCCCTTCGACAAGCTCAGGACAGGCTTCGTCGCGCCGCTCCTCGCAATGACAATCCCGCGCAGCCGCGGTCAGGACCTGCCTACCTCGCGGGTGTCGCGAGGAATTCCTATTTTCCTCGCACTGCGCTCCAGCTTCCGTGCGAGCTTCCTTTCACGGTGCCCTGCATCGCATCGCCGCTCACGCGCCCGGTGTATTCCGCGTCGCCGATCGCGAAGCTGATCTCATCGCCTTTGAGCTTGCCGTTCCTCACCGCGACGCTGGTCCCTCCCGAGCTCAAGGCGCCGGAGACCACCTGGAATTTCTGCTCGAGCGTGAGCTCTCCCTGCGGCATCGCCCACGTGCCGGCGACTTTCGCCGGCACGATGTACAGCAGCGCCGTGCACCATGCGGAGCAGTCGCCGTCGGTCCTGCCGGTCTCGTCGGCGTCCCAGCCGTCGATGCCGAAGTGATTCGCGACGATGCGCGTGCCGGCCTTGAGATCGAGAAACTTCTGCGTGAGCTTGCGCAGGTTCTCGGGCAGGAGAAACAGTGCGAGCACCGTGGCCTGCGAGATGTCCGCCTCGTACATGTCGCCCTGCACGAACTTCGCCTTGTCCGCGACGCCTTCCTGCTCCGCGGTCCGCGTCGAGAACTCGACCATCTTCGGGTTGTACTCGACGCCGAGCGCACGGGCGCCCCGCTTGGCCGCGGCGATGATGTTGCGCCCGTCGCCGGAGCCCAGATCCATGACGAAGTCCTGAGGCGTCACTTTCGCCATGTCGAGCATCTTCTCGACGAGCACCGGCGGAGTCGGGACCCACACGACGTCCTTGCCCGCCTGGCCGACGCTCGGCTTGAAGCCTTCGTCAGGCGTCTGGGCGTAAGCGGCGGCGCTGCAGGCCAAAGATGCTGCGATCAGATGCACGAAAGCGCGGCGAGTCACGTTCACGATCGTTCTCCGGGAGTGGAAGTCGCGGGATATCTTCAAGCAGCCATGTTAGAGCAGCTATCCGGTCATCGTCAGCGCCGATGCCCGGCTATGTTAGAGCAGCGAGCGGCGGACACAAGCGTTTCCGGCGGGCGCGGACAGGTGCCGTAACGCAGTAAACTTGCGGGTCCAGCGGGTATGCCCTGGTCGACAATTCAATGGAGAGTGTTGCAATGAAGATAGGTCGCAGAGTGGTAACCGGGTTCACCAAGGACGGCAAGAGCTGCATCAAA
>JAQGNC010000638.1 GCA_028292065.1 Betaproteobacteria bacterium | reverse complement strand
TGCTGAAGAAATCGCCGCCTTATACCGCGAGAAGCGGCTCTCACCCGTCGAGCTCACTCGAGCGCTGCTCGATCGGATCGCGGCCGTCGACCCGAAGCTCAACGCGTTCATCAGGGTCGACGCCGATGCGGCGCTGACCTGCGCGCGCATTGCCGAAAGGGAAATCTTCAGCGGGGGCGCGCGCGGCCCGCTGCACGGCGTGCCGGTCGGCATCAAGGACATCATCGACATCGCCGGCCTGCCGACGACGTGTCACTCAAAGCTCATGAGCGACCACGTGGCGCAAGAAGACGCGGAGGTTGTCCGCCGTCTTCGCGCATCCGGGGCGATCATGCTCGGCAAGCTTTCGCTGCACGAGTTCGCGATCGGCGGTCCGAGCTTCGACCTGCCGTTCCCGCCCGCGCGCAACCCGTGGAACCGTGGACATCATCCCGGCGGCTCTTCGTCGGGTTCGGGCTCGGCGCTCGCGGCAGGCATGGTTCCGCTCGCGCTCGGCACCGACACCGGGGGCTCGGTGCGCAATCCGGCGGGCGCGTGCGGCATCGTCGGGCTCAAACCCACTTACGGCCTGGTCTCGCGGCGCGGGGTCTTTCCGCTGTCGTTCACGCTCGATCACGTGGGGCCGATGGCGCGCTCAGTGAGCGACGTCGCGATGTTGCTCGACGCGACCGCCGGACACGATGCCGGCGATCCGGGCAGCAGCCCCGCGCCGACGCGACCGTTCGGCAGCGAGCTACAGCGCGGATTGAGCGGACTGCGAGTCGGCTTTGTTCGCCGCTTCCACGAAGACGACCTGCCCGCCGACGCCGAGATGGTCGCGTCCATCGACGACGCGGCCCGCACGCTCGCCGCCGAAGGCGCGCACGTGCGCGACGTGTCGCTTCCGCCGCTGAGCGAGTACTCGGGCGTCCAGCGCGTGATCATGCTTTCGGAGTCGTGGGCGATACACTCGAAGTGGCTGGGCGAAAGACCTGGCGATTACGGCGCGTCCGCGCGAAGGCGTCTTATGGCGGGCGCCTTTCTCACTGCCGGCGATTACGTACACGCGCAGCAGCGCAGGACCGATCTCACGGCGGCGGTCGACGACGCTTTCAACGATGCCGACGTGCTGCTCGTCGCCAACGCGATGGACCCCGCGTGCGCGATCGACGACGACGAAGCGGTGGCGCGCACCTATCCGCGCCAGGCGCGCAATGTCTTCAGCCTCACCGGGCATCCGGCGATCGCGCTGATGTCGGGGCTTTCGAAAGCGGGCCTGCCGCTGTCGATCCAGCTCGTGGCGCGCCCCTTCGACGAAGTGACGCTGCTGCGCGCGGCCGCGGCATACGAACGCGCGAGCGGGTGGCACGCCCGCCGGCCTTCGTTGTAGCGTTTAAACCTCGTCGGCCCGGCGCACGACCGCGCGATACGCCGCAGCGAGCAGCTTCAGCTTGAACTCGAGGTAAGCGACTTCGCAGCGGTCGCAGTACGTATCATCGCGGCCGTTGGCGGGCTTGTTGGTATGCGGGGCATCGCAGCATGCGCACGGTGTAAGCATGTGGTCATGATGGCAATCGCTGTACCTGCGGGTGCTGCGGGTGCGCGCGCGGCACGAGGGTCGCCACGCCGCACCGCTCGTCGTGGTGACACTCCCCGGTTATCCGTAGATCAGGAAAGGAGGTCGCAAGGAGGGAAACCTTGGTTTCCCTCTTTGGCGTTCACCGGAAGATTGTGTGACGCAAAGCGTCACTCAATCTTGATGTTGTTCTTCTTGATGATGTCCGCGAAGCGCGCGCGCTGGTCTTTCAGATAGCCGCCGAAAACCGCGGTCGCGCGATAGTCGACTTCGAGGCCTACGGCGTTGATGCGCTCGCGGGTGTCCTGGGTCTGCATCGCGGTGTCGACGGCTTTGGAGATCCGGTCGATCACCGCTTTCGGCGCGCCGGCCGGAATCATCACGCCGATCCAGGCTGCGGCGTCGAAGCCCGGCAGGTTGAGCGCGGTCGCGAAAGGCTCGATCCCCGGTGCGAGCGAGCTCGCCTTGGCCGTCGAGATGCCATAGGCCTTGAGCCGCCCCGATCGCACGAAAGGCATGGTGGAGGCCATCGTCTCGGTCGCGTACGTCACGTCACCCGCGATGATGTCGGTCAGCGCCGGAATGCTGCCTTTGTACGGCACATGGGTCACCTGCAACCCGACCGCGCCGTTGAACATCTCGGCGACGAGATGCGCGGTCGCGCCGGTTCCGGACGAGGCGAACCTGTACTTGCCGGGACTCGCCTTGATCATCGCGACGAAATCCTTGATGTTCGCCGCAGGGAACTTGGGCGACGCGACGAGGATGTAGGGCGACAGCCCGATGTTGGCGACCGGCGCGAGGTCTTTCACCGGATCGAAAGGCACTTTCTGCAGCAGCGGGTTGATCGTTACCGGACCGCTGGAGGCGGCGAGCAGCGTGTATCCGTCGGCCGGCGCTTTCGCGGCCATGTCGGTCCCGATCATGCCGCCGGCGCCGGGGCGGTTGTCGGCGATCACCTGCTGGCCGAGGAGCTCCGAGAGTTTCTGCGCGACGACGCGGCCTGCGAGGTCGGTCGCCTGGCCCGGCGGCCACGGCACGATCATTCGAATCGGGCGAGTCGGGTAGTTCTGCTGTGCGAGCAGCGCACTGCTGAACGCCAATGCTGCAACCGCGAATATCCAACGCTTCATGCCACGTCCTCCGCTATGACTTCGAATCGTTCGGTGCGCTTCTTGTGATCGGCTCGAAGCCGGGGGAGCGCGTGGGGCACATGGTAATCTAGAACGATGCAAAAGCAACCCACGACATTGACGCTGGAGCGGTCGGTCGACGGCTTTCTGACAATCACGCTCGACCGCGCCGAAACGCGCAACGCGATCAACACGCAGATGGGCCTCGAGCTTCGCGACATCTTCGTGCCGCTGCAATTCGAAGCGTCCGATGTGCGCTGCATCATCGTCACCGGCGCGGGCGACAAGGCTTTTTGCGCGGGCGGCGACCTGAAGGAGCGCAACGGCATGAGCGACGCGCAGTGGCGCAGCCAGCACGCGATCTTCGAAGAAGGTTTCTACGCGCTGATGAATTGCTCGGTGCCGGTGATCGCGGCGGTGAACGGCGCCGCTTTCGGCGGCGGCCTCGAGCTCGCGCTGGCGTGCGACTTCATCTACGCGGCGAAGCGCGCGCGCTTCGCGATGAGCGAGACTTCGCTCGGCATCATCCCGGGCCTCGGCGGCACCCAGAACCTTCCGCGTGCGGTCGGCGAGCGCCGCGCCAAGGAGATCATCATGACCGCGAAACCTTTCACCGCGGATGAAGCGCTGCAGTGGGGCATGGTCAACGAGGTGTGCGAAGACGAAGCCCTCATGCCGATGACCCTCGAGGCCGCGCGGCGTATCTGCGCCAATGGGCCGGTCGCGGTGCGGCAGGCGAAGAAAGCGATACACAACGGCCTGCAGGTGGACCTGCGCACCGGGCTCGCGTTCGAGATCGAGTCGTACAACCGCACCGTCGTGACCGAGGATCGGCTCGAAGGCGTGAAAGCGTTCACCGAGAAGCGCAAGGCGAACTTCACGGGGAAGTGAGCGCAGTTCCTACAGCAGGTCTAAAGCAGGAATCAAAGGGACGCGAAGGAAAGATCAAGGACGCAAAGGAGCTTTGTCTTTTAGCTCCCTACGTTGCGTCCATTCTTTCCCCTTTGCGTCCTTACTTTCCTGCTTTTTGGTGTGATCTTTAATCCGGGGCGAAGCAAATGATCGACGTACACGTCCACGAAGTCGGCACCCGCGATGGGTTGCAAAGCGTACCGTTCTTCGTCCCCACCGAAACCAAGAAGCGCTGGTGCAGCGCCGAAGCGCGGGCCGGCGTGGGCGAGATCGAGGTGTGCTCGTTCGTTCCGGTGAGGCTGCTGCCGCAGTTCGCGGACGCGGCCGAGGTCGTCGCGCACGCGCTCACGCTCGAAGGCCTCACCGTCGCCGCGCTCGCGCCCAATCTCAAAGGCGCGCAGCGGGCGATCGAGCTCGGCGTGCACAAGATCAACTACGTGCTGTCGGTGAGCGAGAGCCACAACCGCGCGAACGTCCGCCGCTCGACCGAAGAATCGGTGAACGATTTTGCGCGCGTCGTCGAGCTCGCACGCTCGGTGCCCGAAGGGCGTCGCCCGAAAATCGTCGCGGGACTCGCCACCGCGCTCGGCTGCACGATCGAAGGCAAGGTTCCGGAAGCGCGAGTGCGCGAGATCGCGGCGCAGGTCGTGGCCGCCGGCGCTGACGAGCTGATCGTCGCGGACACCGTCGGCTATGCCGATCCGGCTTCGGTGCGGCGGCTGTTCAAAGCGCTACGCAGCGACGTCGGCGCGATGTCGATCAAGGCGCATTTTCACGACACACGCGGCCTCGGTCTCGCGAACGTGCTCGCAGCGCTCGACGCGGACGTGCGCGCATTCGACGCGTCGCTCGGCGGGCTCGGCGGTTGTCCTTACGCGCCGGGCGCGAGCGGCAATATCTGCACCGAGGACCTCGTGTTCATGCTCGAAGCGATGGGACTGAAGACCGGAGTCGACCTCGAGCAGCTGATCGCGCTGCGCGGCGAGATACAGGAAGCGCTGAAGGACCAGCCGTTTCACGGGACGATCGCGAAAGCGGGGCTACCGAAAGGATTCGAGAAAGCTGCGTGAAGCGCGAGGAGCAGTCGACACTGGATCAAACCGGGGACAGACCCCTTTGAAAAGAAACACCGGGGTCTGTCCCCCCATTTGACCGGGGTCTGTCCCGCAATTTAAACGAGCGGCGCCGCCGCGGCGGTCTGGTCGACCACGAGCTCACGAGGCTCACCCGCGCGGTCGAGCTTGCTCTGGAACTCGACCATCTCATCGCCGAGCCTGGAACGCTGCTCCGGCGACAGCAGCTTCATCACTTTCGGGAAGAGGTGCTCCTCTTCCTCCTTGTGATGGTGTTCCGCCTGCTCCTTCAGCACCTTGAACTTGGGCTCGAAAGTCTGCTCGGAGGGATCGAGCTCGAGCAAGTCCGCCAGCAGGCGCTTCAACGACAGGTGCTCTTCGAGCGACTCCAGAAGAATGTCTTCGGTGCGCTGCGCCTTCACTGCCGGATAGAAGATCTGCTCTTCCGATTCGATATGCATCGTCAGCGCGTCGGCGATATGCGCGAACTGCGCTTTCCTGCTATCGCCTTGCGGCGCCTGAAGCACTTGCCCGAGCGCACGCTCCATTTCGTGGTGCTGCCGCCTCAATAAGTCGATCGCGTCCATTGGTCATTCGCTCCCTTGTAGTGTGGGGAGCTTTCAGCAAGCGGTGTGCCGCTTTGACGCGTGAAGGGTGAAGGGTGAAGGGCGAAGGGCGAAGGGTGAAGGGCGAAGGGTGAAGGGTGAAGGGCCAACCCACGCCCGGGTGCCAAGCCCTCGCATCGCACTCGTTACGCCTCATCGCCTCACGGCGTCACCACTACCCTTCACCCTTCACCTTTCACCCTTCACCCGCGAAGATCACCACGCCTTTCCAGAACGCCACGCGGTCCTTGATGTTGCGCGCGGCGTCCTTGGGTTCGGGGTAGTACCACGCGGCATCGCTGTTGATCTCGCCGTCCACAGCGACGTGGTAATAGCTCGCGGTCCCTTTCCAGCCGCACACCGTGTGCGTGTCGCTCGGCTGCAGGTATTCGCGGCGCACCGCGTCCGCGGGGAAATACACGTTGCCTTCGACGATCTCGACGGCGTCGCTCGGCGCTTCGGCAATGACCTTTCCATTCCAGGTGGCTTTGGGCATCGGAGGCTTCCTCGGGTTGTCGATTACGCGTAGTCGTCGCCGGAGCCGTCGTCCGCAGCGTAGGTGTCGTCCACGTCGGCAGCCGCGGAGTCTTCGGAGAGCGCGGGATCGTTCAGCAGAAACGGCTCCTGGGTGTGGGAGTCCGCCGCCAGCGGCTGCGGCTCGGACGCGAGCGGGTGCGAGGCCTCGGGCGCCGGGTCGTTGCGGTGCATGAGGTTCTGGATGCCCTGGAAAAGAAATGCGCCGCCGACCACACCGGCCGCGGTTCCCGCGACCATGCCGAGCATTCCCGATCCGCCCCATCCGGCAGGTCGCGCTTGCGCCGCGGGCTGCTGCTGGCCCACTGCGGCGGTGGCCTGGGGCTGGAGGCTTTGCGGCTGGGACGCCGCGACCGGCCGCAGCGGCTGGCCCGATACCGACGTTTGCGCGCCCGCCGAAGGCGCGGCCGCGGGGGCCGGCTGCGAGCCCCAGGCGTAAGGATCGCTCAGGAAACCGCCGCGGTCAGGCGCCTTGCCGCCGGCCCGCGCACGCTCGAGCTCGTCCTGCAGCCTCTGCACTTCGGCCTGGGTGAGCTGCAATGCCTGGTCGAGCTGCAGCGCGCGCTGCACGAGCAGGTAAACCGCGTCGGGCTGGCGCGCCGCGGCTTCGCGGATCAGCGCTTCGGCCTGCGGATCCTTCTGCCCCGCCCGCGTGGCGGTCATGTCTGCGAGAAAGCGCTCGAGCAACTCTTGTTCATGAGGGGTCATGGTCCTGCTCCTGTAACGGCTGGATTTAACTCGGTATGGAACGCCCACGATGCGGCCGCAGCCCGCGTGCCCGGAGGCACGGGCGCTGCTGTCGCGGCAATGGCACGAATCATGCATCGTGTGGTACCCCCGCACATCTCAAGGAGAAGCTCGTGGCAGACAACGACGACATCATCGATACCCTGAACAACCTGATCGAAACCAGCAAGGACGGCGAAGAAGGCTTTCGCACGTGTGCGGAGGATATCAAGAACGTCGAGCTGAAGACGATGTTCCTCGCCGCCGCCCGCCGCTGCGCCGAAGCTGCCGCCGAATTGCGCGCGGAAGTGACGCGCCTGGGCGGTAAACCCGAGACATCAGGATCGCTCTCCGGTTCGGCGCACCGGCGCTGGGTCGACATCAAGTCGGCGATCATGGGCAAGGACGACGCCGCGGTGCTCGCCGAATGCGAACGAGGCGAGGACGTGGCCAAGTCGAGCTACCAGAAAGCGCTCGAGAAAGACCTCCCCCCGGCCATCCGCGCGATCGTCGAACGCCAGTACCAGGGCGTGCTGCAGCACCACGACCGCGTCCGCGCGCTCGAGCGGGCGGCGAAAGCGAGCTCCTGATTGGCCTTCCGGAGCCTCATGACCGCGGCGGCGCTGGCGGCGTCCGCTGTCCTGGCGCCGCTGGCCGGCGCCGCCGTGGTACTGCTCACACCGATCGCGGCCCATGCGGCGGACCACGATGACGACAGCAAAGGGGGCCGCGGCGCGAACAAGGACGCCGACCCCGGCGCGCGCGATGCGCCCAAAAGCGCCCGCACCGGCGACGATCTGGAAAGCTGCAGGCGCGACGCCGACGGCATGCGCGGCCCCGAGCGCAGCCGTTTCATGACCCAGTGCCTGAAGGAACGCAAGTAGCCTCGTTGCGCGCACCGGCGAGGCTCGCAGCACACCCAACGTCCCCACGATCGAAGTACGGCCGCGTGATCGACGCCGCCGGGATCAGCGGCTCGCCGCGACGCCGGGGCGTATTACGGCTTGGGCGCCGCTTTCTGGTCCATCATGCTCGGCTGCGTCTCGGCCGCCGGTGCGGCGGCAGGATTCCCTTTGCTCGTGGAGGTCGCCGCGACCCCGACCATCAGCGCCCAGATG
>JAQGNC010000629.1 GCA_028292065.1 Betaproteobacteria bacterium | reverse complement strand
ATTTCCGCGATGCGGTCGGCGTGGTCCGCGATCAGCAGCGACACGCGCGAGAGCGTGTCCGCCAGCGCGTCGACGTCGAGCGGCGGGCCCCCGCGGTAACCCTTCAGCAGCGCCGCGCCTTTGATCTCCCCGATCATCTCTTTCGCCGCTTCGACGTCGAAAGGCGCAAAGCGATGCGTGACGTCTTGCAGGAGCTCGGTGAAGACGCCGCCGAGGCCGAAAGCGACGACCGGTCCGAAGAAGCGGTCGTTCACCGCGCCGACGATGATTTCGAGGCCGCTCGCCATCTCCTGCACGAGCACGCCGTCGATGCGTGCCTTCGGGGCGTGTTTGCGAGCCGCTGCGACGACCTCGCGTGCGGCGCGCTTGAGCGAATCCAGATCTCCGATGTTCAGCCGCACCACCCCGGCTTCGGTCTTGTGCGGGATATCCGCCGACTCGATCTTGACCGCGAGCGGGAAAGGCAGCGGGGCGCGGTCGAGCTTTTCGATGGCGTCCGCGCTGAGCAGGACCTCCTCGACGACGGGCACGCCATACGCCTCGAGCAGCGCTTTGGATCGATGTTCGCCGAGCGTTCCCGCGCGGTCCGGCAGCTCGAGCTTGTGCGGATCCACCACCCGCGTGTTGGCACGTCCGCGAGCCGCATCGAAGGCGCGCTTGCGCCGGGCGTATTCGTTCACCGCCGCGACCGCGTGCACCGTGCGGCCCGGAGCCATCACGACCGGGACGCCGTTCGACTCGAGGAATTCGACCACATCCGCATTGTCGTCCGGAGAGGTCGGCCAGTTGAGCACGACCGGCTTGTCGATGCCGCGCACCATCTCGACGAAGTTCTTCGCCCAGATCGGCGCGGCGCTGCCGCGAGGCGCGCGCAGGATCACCTGGTCGATGTTCGGGTCGGCGAGCACGTCGCCGATCAGCCGGTTATACGATGCGTAGTTGTCGTTGTAGCCCTGCGGCGTCACGTCGACCGGGTTGGCGACGGTGGCGAAAGCCGCCACGTACTCACGCAGCTTCGTAACCGTGCTGTCGGACAGCGGCGGCAGCGTGAGCCCTTCCTCGACGCAGCGATCGGCGAGCAGCACGCCGGCGCCGCCCGACGGCGTGATGACCGCGACCCGGTTGCCTCGCGGGAGCTTGCGTGCGTGCAGCACTTTGCAGATGTCGACGAGGTCGTCGATGTCGCGCACTTCGATGAAGCCGCCGAGCCTGAACGCGGCGCGATACAGCTCGTAGCCTGCGGTGAGGCGCGCGGTGTGCGAAGCGGCAGCCTGGCGGCCGACGTCGGTGTTGCCGACTTTCCAGACGAGGATCGGCTTGCCGAGCTCGAGCGCACGCTGTCCGATCTCGAGCAGGCGGCGCCCGTCGCTGATGCCTTCGAGGAAGGCCACCGCCACTTCCACGTCGGGCAGCTCGATCGTCGCCGCGAGCCAGTCGAGCGCGGTCAGGTCGGCTTCGTTGCCGGTCGAGATTGCGTAGTTCATGCCGACGCCGTGGTGTGCGGCGATCGCGACCACGCCGAAACCGAACCCTCCCGACTGCGTGACCATCGCGATCGGCCCGGGCTTCAACGTCTTGAGCATGAGCGTTCCGCCGAAGCCGTTGCGCACCCCGTCCTTCAGGTTGAGCATGCCGAGGCAGTTCGGCCCGTTCACGCGCACCCCGCTCGATTTCGCCGCTGCGACGAGCTTCGCCTGCAGCGCCTCGCCGTTCTCGCCGACCTCGCTGAACCCCGCTGAGAGCACGAGCGCGAAAGGGATGCCGGCGCGGCCGCATTCCTCGATGACCCCCGGCACGTGCGGCGCGGCGAGCGCGATCAGCGCGACGTCGCACGGCTGCGGCACCGCACTCACGTTCGGATAGCACCGCAGGCCGTTGATCTCGGCGTACTTCGGATTGACCGGGTAGACCTGGCCTTTGTAGCCGTATTCGGTGAGCAGGCGGATCGGCTGGCCGCCGATGCGCGTGAGATCGTTGGATGCGCCGACGATCGCGACGCCGCGCGGGTTCAGGAATCGGGTGAGGTCGGGCTGAGCTTCAGGTGTTTGCACGTCGGTTTTCTTGTTGATGAGTACTGTAGTGATGTCGCGCCGGAGCGGCGGACTTCAGGGCTACGCCTGTTCGTCGTGAGGCGTCGTGTCCTGCATCGAAGGACGCAAGCCGAATCGGGCGTAGGCGTGCGCGAGGCGCGGATGCTCGTCTCTCCAGCCGAGGGCGGCGTAGCGAAAATCGAGGTAGCCGAGCGCGACGCCAAGCGTGAGATCGCCGATGTCGGGCGCGCTTTCACCCAGACGCTCGGCTTCCTGCTCGGCTGCGCCAAGCGCCGAGCTCACCTTGCGCTCGAACGCCGCGTGGATCTCGTGCGACTGCTGCTCGGGCGGGCGAGACGTCTCGTCGCGCCACAGCACGAGCGTCTCGAGGAGCGCGTCGGCGAGCGCATGACGGCGCAGCGCGTCCCAGCGCCTGGCGCCGTCACGGGGGAACAGCGTGCCGTCGCCGTAGGTCGCATCCAGGTATTCGCAGATGACCACCGAATCGTAGAGCACGGTGCCGTCATCGGTCACGAGCGCCGGGATACGGCCCACCGGATTGACGAGGAGCATCTGCGCGTTGATCTGCCGCAACGAGACGAGCGTGTACTGTTTCTCGATACGATCCGCGATGCCGAGCTCGTGCGCGCACACCATCACTTTGCGCACGAAAGGCGAGCGCGGCGACCAGTACAGCTTCACGGCCGCACCGAGAGCTGTTTGAGAAAGCCCAGCAGCGAGAGCGCCACGGCTTCGGGCTGCTCGGGAAGCAAGGCGTGCCCGGCACCGGGAATGCACACGATCGACACCCGCTCGCCGAGCTCGTTGCGGTAGCGCGACGCACTCTCAGCCGGGATCATGACGTCGTCCTCGGGCTGCACGTCGAGGATCGGCACGTTGCCCGCCTGCCACCACTCCACCTGCGGCGTCGCTTCGGTGGCGGCGCGTTGCGCTTTCTTCACCTCGGGATACCAGCCGCTCAGCCACACGCGCGGATCGCTGCCCGGCGCGAAAAAAGCGTGTTTCAGGTACCCGATACGCGCTTCGTCCGACAGCGACAGATCGCTGCTTTTCATGATCGACTCGCGCACCTCCGGCGGCACCGGCCACACGTGAGCGGCGGCGAGCAGTGCCACACCTCGCACCAGGTCGGGCCTGTCGGTAGCGGTGGTGCGCGCGACGAAGTTGCCGAAGGCGTGACCCGCGATGACCGCGGGGCCGCCGCCTTCGTTTTCGATGACGAGCGCGATGTCGCCTGCGAAGTCGTGCAGGGTGACCCCGGCCATGAGGCCGCGGCTGCCGCCGATGCCTCGCGGCTGCGGCGTCACGACGCGGCAGCTCGGCGCGAGCCGCTCGCGTATGCCGTCGAAGTCTTCAGCGCCTCGCCCGAGCGACGGGAGCAGGACGACGAGCTCGCCGCTGCCGTGAGCGATGTATTCGATGTGGATGGAGCCGCGCCTGACGAGCTTGCGCTCGGGAGCGCCGGTGTTGCCGTTCATCACTGCATTCCGATCGGAGATTCGAACGAGCTCGCGTTCACGCGATCTCGGCCCTGCCGTTGTTGAGCACCGTGACGTTGCGGTGAGGCACCGTCGAACGGAACGTGACGATTCCGCCGTCGACCCACATTTCGGTGCGTATCACTTCACCCGGATAGACCGGCGACGAGAAACGGCCTTGCATGCTTTTGAGCTTTGCGGGCTCGTAGCCGCAGCAGGCCTTGAGGAGCGCGTGGCCGGCGATGCTGAACGTCGCGCGCCCGTGCAGGATGGGCCGCTTGAAACCGGCTTTCTGCGCATAAGCGGGATCGGCGTGCAGCGGGTTGTAGTCCCCCGAGAGGCGGTAGATCAGCGCGGCCTGCGGCAGGGTCGGCAGGTCGCACGTGAGGTCGGCGGTGCGCTCCGGTATCGCATGTACAGGCTGGGTCGGTCCGGACGGTCCGCCGAAACCCCCGTCGGCGCGGCAGAAGCTGGTCGAGGTCAGCGTGCACACCACTTCGCCGCTCGATTTTTCGCGCACCGTCGTTCGAGTCAGCACGAGCGCGCCTTTGTCCTTGCCTTTGTCGAGCACGCTTTCGATCTGCGTGCGTCCGACGACCGTGCCTTCGACGGGCAGCGGCCTGTGTATCGTGAATCCCTGCTCGCCGTGCACGACGTGGGTGCGGGTGATCCCGGTGCCGCTTTTCGCGTACCACGGGCCGGGATACGCGAGGATGATCGCCATCGTCGGCAGCGCGACGAGCTTTTCGTCGTAGACGAACTTCAGCTGGTTCTCGTCCATCGGGTCTGCGCCCAGACCGACGCCGAGCGCATAAAGCATCGTGTCGCGCTTCGTGAGCGTCTGCACGACTTCGGGAATGTCGAAATGGATCAGCTTCTCGTAATCGATGGGCACGAATATCCTCCGGACGCGCCGTGCGGGAACGCGGGGCGCAGCATTTATTGTGGATTGTGTCGCGGCGCGAGGCGCCTTGAATGTCGTGGGTGCGGCAGAGCGGGAATCTTAGCACGCACGGTTCGCGTGCAACGACGCGAGGTGCGCGTCTACGCTACAACCTCGGCGCGTGCTGCGCGAAGCGTGTTCGAAGGCTCAGCGCGCTAGCGAGGTGATTCTCAATTTCGCAGAAGTATGGAAGGCCGTTCGTGCTGAGCCCTTCGACAGGCTCAGGACAGGCTTGTCGAAGCATGAACACTGCCGTTCACCCTTCGACTGCGGCGCAGTGCGCCCTTCGACAGGC
>JAQGNC010000619.1 GCA_028292065.1 Betaproteobacteria bacterium | reverse complement strand
CCGAGGACATGGTGCGCTGCGCGCAGTGCGGCGTGCACCTGCCGCGCAGCGAAAGCCTGACGACGAACAACCAGGCGTACTATTGCTGTGCCGACCACCGCCGGGCGCACGAGCGGGCGTCCTGACCTCAATGACGCGGTGATGTCGATCGCGCTGCAACCGCTCGCGGGCGCCGCACCCGATGCGGCGTACCCGCGGCCGAGCGAGCCGGAAGCCTTCTGGCGCTCGCTCTTCTACTTCAACATCTACCGCCTCGCGTGCGCGCTGGTCCTGCTCGTCATGGCCGCGACGTGGAGCGCTGCGTTTCCGTTCGGCTCGCGCGATTACGCGTTGTTCGTGTCGATGGCCGCGTGCTACAGCCTGTTCAGCCTCGCCTGCTTCGTGCTGATCCGTATCCGCTGGCGCTTCGACCTGCAGCTGAGCATCCAGATCGCGACCGACGTCGTCGCGATCGGGGTGCTCACTTACGCCAGCAACGGGATTTCGAGCGGACTCGGGCTCCTGCTGCTCACTTCCCTCGCGGCCGCGGGTCTGGTCGCGCGCGGCAGGCTCACTCTCTTCTACGCCGCGCTCGCGAGCATCGTCATGCTGCTCGAGCAGACCTACGAAGTGCTCAGGTTCGACGCGCCGGTGCCGCAGTTCGCGCAGGCCGGCCTGCTCGCCGCCGCGTATTTCGCCATCGCGTGGCTCGCGCACACCCTCGCCAAGTATGCGGTGGCGAGCGAGGAGCTCGCCGCCCAGCGCGAGATCGATCTCGAGAACATGGCGCAGGTGAGCGAGCACGTGATCCACGACATGCAGGACGGGGTGCTGGTCGTCGACGGCGCGGGCGTGATCCGCCAGTTCAACACCCGCGCCGAGCGCATACTCGGGCCGTTATGGGGGCGCCGCGACGTGCCGCTGCAGCAGTATTCGGCGCCGCTCGCGCGCCGTTTCACTGCGTGGAGCGAGGACGAGCAGGGAAACGTGACCGCGAGCGAAATGACCGTCAACGGCGCCGTCGGCGCGCGCTTCGTCCCCGTGGGGCGCCGCCGCAGCGCGGGCGCGGTGATCTTCGTCGAGGACCTGACCCGCATCCACGCCGAAGCGCGCCAGATGAAGCTCGCCGCGCTCGGCCGCCTCACCGCGAACATCGCGCACGAGATACGCAACCCGCTCGGCGCGATCAGCCACGCCGCCGAGCTGCTGCAGGAAGAGCCCGCCCTCAACGACACCGTCAGGCGCCTCATCACGATCATCCAGGACAACAGCCACCGCCTCGACCGCATGGTCGAGGACGTGCTGCGCCTGCGCCGCGGCGACAGCGCGCATCGCGAGACTTTCGACGTCGTCGATTACCTGAAGACTTTCGTCGAGCAGTTCTGCGAGATCGAGAAGATCCGCGCAGACATCTTCAGGATCGAGCTCACGGCGAAAAATCCCGAGGTGTCGTTCGACCGCAGCCACCTGAACCAGGTGATGTGGAACCTGTGTCGTAACGCGATACGGCACAGCCGCCGCGAGCACGGCAGCGTTCGCATCCTCGTCGCCTTCGACGCGCGCGACGCGATCGTGAAGCTCGACGTGATCGACGACGGTCCCGGGGTTCCGGCCGCGCTGCGCGCCCAGCTCTTCGAGCCGTTTTTCACCACCGCGGCACGCGGAACGGGCCTCGGTCTCTACATCGCGCGCGAAGTATGCGAGGCGAACGGCGCGAAGCTCGATTACATCGAGACCGAGCGCGGCGCGCAGTTTCGCGTGCTGTGCCGCGCGGGCCCGCGCGCATCGTGAGTAAAGAGATGAGCAGGAGCCAGGTGCTGGTCGTCGACGACGAGGCGGATATCCGCGAGCTCCTCGCCATGACCCTCGCGCGCATGGGCCTCGACAGCCACTGCGCCGGGAGCACGACCGAAGCGCTGGCGCTGCTCGGCGCGAACAGCTACGAGCTGTGCCTCACCGACATGCGCCTGCCCGACGGCGACGGTCTCGCGGTCCTCGATTACGTTTCGAAGCACCAGCCGAACCTGCCGGTCGCCGTGATCACCGCGCACGGGAGCGCCGAGAACGCCGTTGCCGCATTGAAAGCCGGGGCATTCGACTATCTCGCGAAACCGGTTTCGCTCAACCAGCTGCGCGCGCTCGTGCGCTCCGCATTGAAGCTGTCGCGGCCCGCCGCGCGCCGCGCCAGCGAGAGCGAAGCGCCGGCCGCGCCGTTGCTGATCGGCGTGTCGCCTTTGATGCAGGCCACGCGCGCCCTCATCGACAGGCTCGCGCGCAGCCAGGCGCCGATCCACGTCAGCGGCGAGTCCGGCAGCGGCAAGGAGCTCGCTGCGCGCCAGATCCACGTGAAAGGCTCGCGCCAGGACGGACCTTTCGTCGCGGTGAACTGCGGCGCGATCCCCGAGAACCTGATGGAATCCGAGTTCTTCGGGTATCGCAAAGGCGCTTTCACCGGCGCGGCGGCCGATCGAGACGGTTTCTTCCAGGCGGCGAGCGGCGGCACCCTCTTTCTGGACGAAGTCGCCGATCTGCCTTTGCAGATGCAGGTGAAGCTGCTGCGCGCCATCCAGGAGAAGAAGGTGCGCAAGGTCGGCGCGACGTCCGAAGAGCCGGTCGATGTGCGCCTCATCAGCGCCACGCACCGCAACCTCGCCGACGAAGTCAAAGGCGGCGCGTTCCGGCAAGACCTTTACTACCGGCTGAACGTGATCGAGCTCAAGATGCCGAGCCTGCGCGACATGCG
The DNA here is from genome assembly GCA_028292065.1 of Betaproteobacteria bacterium. Taxonomy (GTDB): domain Bacteria; phylum Pseudomonadota; class Gammaproteobacteria; order Burkholderiales; family SG8-41; genus JAQGMV01. The sequence goes on along the minus strand of JAQGNC010000619.1, from coordinate 445 downwards.
CGAAGACATTTCGCTCCTCGCCGAGGCGATCCTGAAGCGCCAGTGCGGCGATCGGCCGCCGCCGCGGCTGACCGCGAAAGCGCACGCGGCGCTCGCGAAATACGATTTTCCCGGCAACGTCCGCGAGCTCGAGAACATCCTCGAGCGCGCGCTCGCGCTCGCTGCCGGCGAGGAGATCGCGGATACCGACCTGCAGCTCGCGCCCGGCGACGCGGCGCCGGCCCCGCTGGACGTCGCCGGCCTGCCGCTGCAGGAGCGGCTGGACGCGATCGAGCGCAAGGCGATATTCGATGCGCTCGAGCAGACCCACTATAACCGTACCGCGGCGGCCAAAATCCTCGGCATCAGCTTTCGCGCGCTGCGCTACCGCATGGAACGCCTCGGCATCAAGGACGAGCTTGACGCCAGGAGTTAAAGCGCACGCTGCGGGGCCGGCGAACAGGCT
>JAQGNC010000617.1 GCA_028292065.1 Betaproteobacteria bacterium | reverse complement strand
GAAGCTGCCGTACTGCTCGGGAAACTGCCCCTTCTTGATCGGTGCGCCTTCGAAGCGGCTGAAGACCCCGATGATCCCGCCGGCGGGATTGCGTATCAGGCCCCACTCGGCGCCGCGGGTCATGGGGTCTTCGTAGATCTGCCTGAGGAAGCGCCGCCGGGCCGGGCTGCGGGTATCTTCGAGCAGGTCCTCGAGCGTGCGTGGATAGGTGCCGTTGCCCGCGCGCGAGTATGCCGCGAGCGCGCGGCGGAACTGGTCCCCCGCCCACAGGAGCTGCTTCTCGCGCTCGCGCCGCTGGGCCTGGCTCCACACCGACGCGCTGGCTGCGAGCACGCTGCTCACCAGCGCGATCGCGAGCAGCAGCGCGAGGAAGGTCACACCGCGCTCACGCGCAGGCCGCGTCACCATGTGTTGACCGCCGACCCGTCGCGCGCGATCTCGGTGGAGCCGCTCTTCACGTCATAGACGCGCCCGAGCTCGGCATTCGTCGGCGGCAGGACGGTCCACGTGTCGGTCGCGCCGGTGAGGGTGTCGACGGGCATGGCGCGTAGATAGCGCTTGGTGATGAGCTCTTCGAGCGTGTCCGGGTAGCGGCCGTTGTCGCCGAAGTGCTTGTCGATGGCATCGCGCATGAGAGCGAGATTCTGTTTCAGCGTCGCTTCCTCCGCCTGCCTGATGCTGCCGATGTATTTCGGCACGGCAACGCTGAGGAGGGTGGAGATGATGGCGATCACCACCAGCAGCTCGATCAGGGTGAAACCGCGCGAGGTCACCATAGCCGGTATGCGGTGCCGTTCATCCCGGAGCGCGCCGAGAGCGAATGGACGTCGTAGACGTCTTTCCCATCGCGCGGCGCGTCGTGCGGGCTGTCGTAGCTGCGCCTGCCCCAGGTGTCGGCGGCGGGAGTCGTGGGGTCGGCGTGCATGGGATCGCGTGGCAGGCGGCGCAGGAAAGTGATGCGCAGCTTCTTCGCGCTGCGCGCGTCCTCGACACCGGCGACGAGCACCTCGAGGTTCGGCGGGTATCCGCTCTCGTCCGCCTTGCGCATGATCCGGCCCTCGTCGGTCGCCTGCTTGTAGGCGTCGATCGCGCTGCGGATCTCGCGCAGCGAGGCACGCAGCTCGTTCTCGTTGGTGCGCTTCACGGTGAGCTCGGCAAGGGGCAGGGCCGTCGAAGCCAGCACCGCGACGATCGTCGCGGCGACGAGCAGCTCGATCAGCGTAAAGCCCGCTGCGGCGAGGCGCGATGTCATGGCTGTATGACGAGCTCCAGCGGCGTCGCGCCTTCGACCGGAACGCGGCGATTGGCGGGGTCCACGCCGACGACCGAGCTGATCTGCAGGCGCGTCGCGCCCTTGCCTCGGACCTTCGCACGCACGGTGATCAGGCCTGCTTCGCCTTTCGCCGATGCGCCCGCGGCGACCCCGAGAGTCGCAAAGACGATGCCGATTCCCGGGTCGATGCGCTGGGTGAACACCGTCGCGTCCGCACCCTGCTTGAAGAAGCCGCCGTCCTCGACCGCGAGCACCTCGATCTGATCCGGATCGTAGCGCAGCTGCACCGACGCGCCCTTCAGCAGCCCTTCGCTGCGCCCCCTCAACTCGACGACGAAATCCTGTCCCGCCTTCAGGTCCGGCGGCGCCCGCCACGACAACGCGAGCGGTAGCGGCGGGGCGACGGGCGCGACCGTCGCAGGCGCTACGGCCACGGTGGCGGGAGGCGCGCCGAGCGCTGCCGCGGGCTGGTCCGTATCCGCCACGGACTGGATGTACGGCGTGCGCATACGCAGCGAGGCTTCGGTTCCCGACCAGAATTCGGCCAGCAGCGCATCGGTGGGCTGGATGCCGCGCACCAGCCGCGGCGTGATCAGAAGGATCAGCTCGCGCCTGCGCTGGTCGGTCCTCTTGCTGCCGAAAATCCGGTCGAGCAGCGGCAGCTCGCCGATGAACGGCAGGCCGGCCCGGGTCTGTACGTCGTCGTCGCGTATGAGGCCCATCAGGGCCTGGGTCTCGCCGTCCCGCAGGCGCAGCACGGTGGTCGCGTTGCGCGTGCCGACCTCGTAAGCGGTGGTTCCGGCGTTGGTCTTGGTCTGCGTGCCGAGCGACGACACGTCGAGGCTGATCTTTACGGCGATCGTATTGTCGGGATAGATCGTAGGCTCGGCGTCGATCTTGATGCCGACGTCGATGTACTGGATCTGCTCGGTCGTGACCGGCGCGTTGCCGCCCGCGCCGACCGCAGTCGTGCCGACGATCGTGCTCGATATCACAGGGACGCGATCGCCGATATGCACGCGCGCCCTCTCCCTGTTGCGCACGCGCACGCGCGGGTTGGCCAGGGTCTTGGTCTCGCCGTCGGAGCGCAGCAGCTTCAGCTTGAAGCCGGTATCGGTGGCGATGGTCCGGCTGGTGAGCTGGGCGATGGTGTTGAGCGTGCCCGAAGGGCCGCTGAATTCGGTCGGCATGGTGATCCCGAGATCGCGCACCTTGTTGCTCGAGACCTCGAGAATTTCGAGCTCGAGCAGCACTTCGGGGTCGGCGACGTCCTGCGCCGCGATGAGCCTTTCGGCCGCGCGAATCACGTCGGGCGTGTCGCGCATGATGATCAGGTTCGACCGCTCGTCGACGAAGATGTCCTTGGTCTTGAGCATCGTGCGCAGCAGGTTGAGGGTCTGCTTGACGTCGGCATTGCCGACGTGGAAGGTGCGCATCACCAGCTCCTGGTGCTCGCGCAGCTTCTGCGGAGTGCTCGGGTAGATCAGGATCGTGTTCTCGCTCAGGATCTTCTTTTCGAGCTGGTTGTTCTGCAGGATGAGATCGATCGCATCCTCGACGCGCACGTTCTTGACGAAGATCGTCGCGCGCAGGTCCGCGCGGATCTCGCGGTCCATGATGAAGTTGATATCGGCCGAGCGCGACAGCGCCTCCATCACGAGTCTGAGCGGCGCCTCGCGGAAAGTGAGCGTGACCGGGATCTTCAGCCTCGATTTCAGCGCGGGCGCCGCCGCGGCCGCCTGCCTGCGCTCGCGCTCGCGCAGCTCCTGCTCGAGCTCGCGCGCCTGCGCGTGGTTGGGGTTCTCGGCGAGTATCGCCTTCACCATGAGCTCGGCGCTCGTCGTGTCGCCCTTCGCGAGCCTGGCCCTGGCGTCCCCCGCGAGGATCTGGTGGCGGCGCGCGCCGTCGATCGCCGCGAGGCCGGCGCCGGCGCGCGCATTGCGGGGATCGATGGCGAGAACCTGCTGGTAGATCGCGCGCGCGCTTTCCATCTGTACGGCTTCGAGCTCCGAAGCGGCGAGCTCCAGGAGACGATTGACGATCTGCTCGCGGTTCCGGAAATACTGCAGGCGCGGCTCGGCGTCGTCGGGCTTCTTGCGGATCGCCTCTTCGAGCTTGGCGAGGCCCTCCCTGTACTTGCCCTGGTCGATGAGCGCCTGGCCTTCCTTCTGCAGGCTGGAGCAACCCCCCGCCAGCAGCACGAGCGCGACGCACAGCACCCCCGCGCGCAGTCGATGCACCCGGCGGCGCATCACGGCGAGTCTCCGATCGCAAGCGTCTGCTGGACGTCGAGAGGCAGATACCTGAAGCGCAACTGCCCGTTGGCGAATCCTTCGACTTTGTAGGTGGCGTCGATCACGTCGCCGGTGGCGACGACGACCAGGTGCTCGCCCTGGGTGAGATACCAGATCGATCGCGTCGCCGACTCTTCCATCCGGCCCATGAACTTGAACGGCAGCGCCGGCGCCTGTGGCGGCGGAGGCGGCGCC
>JAQGNC010000598.1 GCA_028292065.1 Betaproteobacteria bacterium | reverse complement strand
GGGATCGTCGGCGCCCCCCGGAAAGCGGCACGCCATGCCGACGATCGCCAGCGGCTCGTCCGGATCGGCGGCAGGCGCTGCGGTCGAGGCGCGCGTCGTTGCGGTCCCGGCCAAAAGCGACGCGACGTGATCGGCGAGGCGCTCCGGAGACGGGTAGTCGAAGCCAGCGGTCGGCGGCACCGCGCAGCCGAGCTCGTGCTCGAGGCGTCGCGCGAGCTCGACGGTGCCGAGGGAGCTCAAGCCGAGCTCGAAGAAACCGCTGCGCGGATCGAGCAGCGCGGTATCGGTCAGCTCGAGGATCGCGGCGACGTGCGCGAGCACGCGCTCGACACGGTCGCCCCGGGCGCCCGCGGCGGGCGCCGCGTCGTGCGCGACCGGCGTTCGCACGATCTCGACGATCGGTGCGGCCGACACCGACCCGAGCCGCTCGAGCGCAACGGTGTGTCCCCGCACCCACAACAGCGCGAGGCTCGCCTGGAGGTGCAGCAGGGTGTCGGCGCCCTCGCGGTCCATCGAGGTCACGGTCAGCGCCTCGCCCCGCAGGGTGTCGCGGACGAACCCCGTCAGGTTCGCCCCCGGCCCGACTTCGATGAACGTGCGTATCCCGTCGTCGTGGAGGCGGCGCACCGTTTCGGTGAAGCGCACGCGCGACACCCATTGCCCGCTCAGTACCCCGCGCGCCTCATCGGGCAACGTCGGGAGCGGCGCCGCGGTCGCACAGCTCCAGACAGGGACGCGCGGCGGCTGGATATCGACCGCTTCGTAGAGCTCGCGCAGGCGGTGGAGAGGCACCGGAAACCCCGGTGCGTGCACCGGTCGCGCGAGCAGGGGCAGGACGAACGAAAGCTCCTTGTGCGCGCGGATGTCGTCCGCGAGTCGGGCGATCGTCGCTGCGCTGCCGCACACGACTTTCTGCTGGGGACAGTTGTCGAGCACGACGTGCACGTCGGGGGGCAACGCGCCCTCCCGCTCGAGCCGTTCGAGCGAGGCGCCGCTCACCGCCAGGAATTCGCTCGCGTCGTGTTCGGGACCCGCGGTGTCGCGGCTGATGCGGGTGATCTCACGCAGCAGGCTCGCCATGGGCGAATAGCCGCTCGCCAGGCCGCCCGCGACCAACGCGGCGTTCTCGCCGAAGCTGTGTCCCACGACCGCGTCGCAGCGCAGTCCGAGGTCGCTCGCGAGCTCGAAATACGCAAGGTTGGCGACGAGGCAGGCGTCCCAGATGTCCCTGAGGCGCGACTCGCGCTGAAGACGAACCTTGGCGCCCGGATCGACGGCGTCCGAGAAGAGCAGCTCGTTGTCGCCCCATCGCGCCCGGTCGTCTGCGCCGTGGGAATCGAGCCAGCCTCGCACCACCGGAAAGCGCGCGTGGATGCCGGCGAGCATGTTGGGATATTGCATGCCGAACCCGGGGAACAGGAATGCGGTCTTCGGCGGCTCGTCCGCGGCCCGATCGGCGAAGATGCGCTGGGCGACGTTGAGCGTGCGGCGGCCCTGTGCCGAGAGATGCTGCGCTTTTTGCGCTTTGTCGTTGAAGTCGCCGGAGTCGGCCGCGATGATCGCGAGCCGGCACGGCTCGGCACGACGACTCGCCAGCTCGAGCGCCATGCGATCGAGCGGAGCGTTCCGCATCGACTCGCGGGCGACCGCCTGCGTCACCCGCTCGGCGAGAGTCGCCCAGTCTCCGGCGGAGAAGACGAGGAGTTGCGAAGCGTCGCGGGAGGCGTGGAGAGGGGGCGTGTTCATGCGGCGGATCGCGCCGGGACTCCCATTCGCGGCAGGACCTTACGAGTCGGGCGCGACGACACCCCGGAAGCGCGGCCCGTCCCCCGCCAACGCGAGCCGCGCCGCGGTGCCGATGAGAACGGCCCTCTCGACCTTCAACTACGGTGGATAGACCGCGACCGGCCGCCTTGCGCGAAGCCGGCGGCGATCATCCGCCGCCTACGAGCGTTTCTGGGGAAACAGGTGCTCGTGAAGGTACTTGCCGGACGTCGACTTCGAGTACGAGTTGAGCGCGACCAGACCGAAACCGATGGGCCCGATGAAGCGCGCCGCGATCCCGGCGGCGATCGTGTGCAGAACGCCGCCGCGCACGTCACCGTCCAGCATGAGGCTCGCGCCGGGGGCGAAGCGCTCGCCGGCAATCTTCACCGCGCGCGCGACCGTGACGTCGGTCGGCGCCTCGGGTATGGATGAGGGCGAGCCCGATGTGCTCACGCCTGCGCTTTCGCTGTTTCGCGTTTCGTTTGCCATGCCTGATTGTCCTTTAGGGGCTTTGCTCGATGGCTTCTTCATGAACCCGATGGGCTCCGCGGTGGGTAGAACGACAGACGACAGCCGGTAGGTTTCGGCCTGTTACGTCAACAGGTTACGTAAAACAGGCTAAACCATTAAAGAGGCTTCGCCTGCCGCTGTCAAGCGGTTTGTCGGGCGCCGGATCCCGGAACGCTTCGCGTTCGGCTGTCTTTAACGAGACCTCTTCAGAGCCTGCAAGCCCGAAGCCCGCGATTGCTCGCGGCGTTGATAATCGAGTATCGTTCAACCACAAGAGTCGCGACGCATCAGGACGCGGCTACTGAACCCCGGCCGGCTGGCAGGAGACGCTCTGTATGGACAGCTTCGTCTTCACGCTCTCTCCGATCGAGATGGCACCGCCGCGCCTGGCGATCGCCACTCTGCGCGCTGGCTGCTCGGCGTGGCTCGACGCAGAGTTTCTCGACGCGGCGACGCCCGCGATCGAGGCTGCGCGGTGCGAGCTCGCACGCCTCGCCGCCCACCGTTCGGCGGGCGCGTGGCCGGGTCTGCGCCTCACGACCGACCAGCTGGCGGATCTCGCGCCGCTGCTGGTCGAGCTCGCGCAGGGCGGGCACTGGCTGGTGCTCGTTCGAGGCGACCGGCCGCTGGCCGACGCCGTCGCTGCGCTTCCTCCGGCGAGCGCGCGCAAAGTGCTGTACGAGGTGTCCGAAGCCGACGAGCTGACGCCGCTCCTCGATCGCGCGGGTTCCGGTATCGCGCTCGACGGCTTCGTCGCTCGCGGCGCCGAATGCGGTGGCTGGGGCGGCGGCGATTCGGCTTTCATCCTGACCCAGAAACTCGCCGGCGCCGGCCTTTCACTGCCTTTTTACGTGCGGGGCGCGATCGGCCCCGGGACGGCCGCTGCGTGCAGGCTCGCCGGCGCTGCGGGAGTCGTGCTGTCCGACGAGCTCCTGTTGATGCCCGAGTCGTGCCTCCCGCAAAGCGCGCAGCAGTTGCTGCGCGCGCTCGACGGCCAGGAAGCGCAGGACCTCGGCGACGCCATCGG
>JAQGNC010000563.1 GCA_028292065.1 Betaproteobacteria bacterium | reverse complement strand
TCGACAGGCGCAACGCCCCGTACGCGACGAGCAGCGCGAGCGGCACCGCGAGCACCGCCTTGGCCGGAGAGAGCCCGTCGACGACCTCTTTGAGCACCAGGGGGACCGCGACGTTGGCGAGCTTGGCGGTGACCAGGAAAAGCAGCGCGACCACGACCCGCCACTTGTACTCCCACAGGTAGGGCAGCAGCATCGGGACGACGCGCCATTCGCGGGGTCCTGCGGGGGGGTTTGTAGACTCTAGGGGGCGCATGGTGGGGGCCGATTCTAGCAGCGCGCCGCCGCGTCACCGGCCGCCGCATCGCTCAAGAAGGCGCTGATGTAGACGACAGCTACATCATTGCCCGGTAAAAAGGCGCTGGTGTAGATGACGACTACATCATCGCGCAAAAAAGCGGGCGCGGAAGACCGCGCCCGAAGACGTACCAAAGGAGGAGGATGAAAGCGCAGGACAGGGCGCCCAGCGCCTTCACTGTGAGAGATGCAAACGCAGTGCCGGCGCGCCGCTCACGTGAATTCCTGCGCCGGGCCGTACGCGAAAAGGCCCGTCAGCAACCTCGCGCAACCGTAACACGTCCAGTGCGCGACGCGGTCGGGCCACGGCCGGTGGTGCCAAAGCTCGGGGCGCACCTGGGACGAACCATCGGTCAGCGCGCGCTCAAGGCTCGCGCGTAGCTCTCCGGCGAAGCGCTCGTCGTCGACGACCACGTTCGCCTCGCGTGCCATCAGCAGGCTGAACGGGTCGATGTTCGACGAGCCGACGGTCGCCCACGCGCGGTCGATCACCGCGACTTTCGCGTGCAGGAAGCTCTTGTGGTACTCGTGGATCTCGATTCCCGCGTCGAGGAGCGAGCCGTAGAGCGCGCGCGACGCGTAGTGCAGCAGGCGGTACTCGACCCGGCCCTGGAGCAGAAGCAGCACGCGAACCCCGCGCGCCGCCGCCTGCGCCAGCGCGTGCCTGAAAGTCAGACCGGGAAAGAAATACGAGCTCGCAATCACGATCTCCGAGCGCGCCCGCCCGATCGCTTCGAGATACGCTTCCTCGATGTCGTTGCGGTGCCACAGGTTGTCGCGAACCAGGAAAGCGGCGCTCTGGATGCCTCGCGAGCGCGTGTCGGGCTGCGGACCGTCGTCGTCGGGCCAGCCGGTGCCGATCTGGGTGAGCTGCACGATGGTCCACAGTCGCTTGGCTGCGGCGTGCACGTGCTCGAGCACGGGGCCTTCCAGCTGCACGCCGTAGTCGAAGCGGGGCGGCGTGTGCCCCGGGGTGTGCATGTCGTCGATGATGTTGATGCCGCCGACGAAAGCGACGCGCGCGTCGATGACCGCGATCTTGCGGTGCAGGCGCCGCAGGCGCTGGCGCTGAAAGCGCAGCGCGATCTCGGGCCTGTACACCAGCACTTTCACGCCGGCTTCGCGCAGCGCCTGCACGAGCGGCGCGCCGACCCGCCTCGAGCCGAATCCGTCGATGAGCAGGTGCGTCGCGACGCCGCGCCGCGCTGCCCGCATGAGCGCGCCGCCGATGCACTGGCCTGCGCAGTCGTCTTCGAACAAGTAGGTTTCAATGTGGATTTCGGAAAGCGCCGCGTCGCATGCGGCCTCGAGCGCAGGAAAATACTCGCGACCGTTCTCCAGCAGGATGACCCGGTTGCCCTGCACGAACTCGGTCATACCCGCTCGAGCGTCGTCGCCAGTACCGCGTGGTCCGAGATACGACCCCACGCCCGGCCGTGGTGAACGTGCGCGCGCCTCACCCGAAAACCCCGCACGTAAATCCGGTCGAGCCGGAAGAGCGGCAGCAGCGCAGGGAAGCTGCGCGCGGGAAGACCCTTCATGAGCTCGAACACTTCGTGCATGTTGAGCGGATGCGCGAGCTCGTGGGTGGCTTTGTGTCGCCAGTGCCAGTCGTTGAAATCGCCGGCGATCACCAGGGGTGCGCCGGCAGGCACAAGCTGCTCGATGCGCTGGCGCAGGCGCTCGAGCTGGCGGCTGCGGCCGCGCGCGGTCAGCGCGAGGTGCACGCACACGCAGTGCAGGTGCGTGTCCCACCCCGGGACCGCGATTTCACAGTGGAGCAGACCGCGCTGCTCGAAGCGGTGCGCCGAGACGTCTTCGTTGTCCCAGCGCTCGATCGGAAAGCGCGACAGGATGGCGTTGCCGTGATGGCCGTGGTCGTAGACCGCGTTGCGGCCGTAGGCGAAGTCGCCCCACACCGCATCGGCGAGGAACTCGTGCTGCGGCTGCGCCGGCCAGTCGCCGTGGCGCAGCGCGTTGTGATCGTGTGTGCCCTGCACTTCCTGCAGGAACACGATATCGGCGCCGAGATCGCGCAGGCGGTCGCGAAGCTCATGGATCACGAGGCGCCGGTTGAACAGCGACAGGCCCTTGTGGATGTTGTACGTGACGACGTGAATCTGTTGCACCGGCCCATGATATCAGGATGCGCCGGGCGCCCAAAAAAACGCTTCGCTGCAGAGGGTTACCGCTCGCGCGCGAGGCAGCAGAAATGAAAACGGCCTGGCGGAATCGACAGGCCGTAAAAAAAGCGCGCGGATAGGGCTGTGGCCTGGATCCCTACGATACCGCCAGCATCCGGTCGAGCGCGATGCGCGCGAGCTCGGCTTCGCGTTGCGGCACCTTGATCTGGTTCACCACTTTGCCCGCGACCAGGTTCTCGAGGCTCCACGCGAGGTGTTGCGGATCGATCCGCGCCATCGTCGAGCACATGCACACCGTCGGCGCCATGAACTGCACCACCTTGCCCTGGGGCTTCATTTCCTCGGCGAGGCGGTTGACCAGGTTGAGCTCGGTGCCGACGAGCCAGCGCGAGCCCGGCGCGCTCTGCTGTATCGTCTTGATGATGAAATCGGTAGAGCCGACGTAATCGGAGAGCTTGCACACTTCGAAATTGCACTCGGGATGGCTGATCACCTGCCCGGTCGGGTTCTGCTGGCGCCAGCGCAGCACGTGCTGCGCCTGGAACATCTGGTGCACCGAGCAGTGCCCTTTCCACAGCAGGATCCTGGCCATCTTGATCTGCTGCGGCGTGAGTCCGCCCATCGGCTCGTCCGGGTCCCACACCAGCATTTCGGCGAGCGGGATGTCCATCAGGTAACCGGTCCAGCGGCCCAGATGCTGGTCGGGGAAGAACAGCACTTTCTCGCGGCGATTGAGCGACCACTGAAGGATCTCGCGCGCATTGGTCGAGGTGCAGACGATGCCGCCGTGCTCGCCGCAGAACGCTTTGAGGTCCGCCGCCGAATTGATGTAAGTGACCGGCGTGATCTTCTCGTCGGGATCGAGCACTTCGCCGATCTCGCGCCACGCGCGCTCGACTTTGGCGAGATTCGCCATGTCCGCCATCGAACAACCCGCCGACAGGTCGGGCAGGATCGCTTTCTGGTGCGGTTTGGAGAGCACGTCGGCCACTTCGGCCATGAAGTGAACGCCGCAGAACACGATGTATTCGGCGTCGGTCTGGGACGCGAGCTTCGACAGGCGCAGCGAGTCCCCGGTCAGGTCGGCGTGCTTGTACACGTCCGCACGCTGGTAGTGGTGGCCGAGGATCACGGCGCGCTCGCCGAGCGCTTTTTTGGCCGCGACGATGCGCGACTCGCAGGCGTCGTCCGCCAGGGGCTTGAAGCGATCAAAACCGATCGTGCTGACTTCCATTCTTCTCCCGTCCTCCGGAGCCACGGCAAACGTCGAACATACCATAAAGCTGCATATCTTCCACTTTGCGGCCGGAGCCCGGTTTCACAAGGCCCGGCGGTGATCGGCTGCGCCGCGCGCGGCAAATCGTTCGCGAGTGGGGCCATGCGACCCTGGCGCAGGGCCCTAAGTTCCCCCGCCGGGGGCGGCGATCCGCTGCGGCAGTTGCCGGATCGCCTCGGCGTTGCTCCACGAAAACGCGCGATCGGCCGCTTCGCGCCACGGCAGCCACACATATGCCAGGTGCTCGCGCGGCGCCAGGGTGACGGCAACGCGCTCGGGAACCTGCACGCCGAACACGTGCTCGGTGTTGTGCGTCACGCCGGGCGCGTAGCGGTGCCGCCAGTGCGGATAGATTTCGTAACGGTTGCGAGTGTCCCAGTCGGCGGGCCCGTACTTGGCGCCGTCGATTCCGGTCTCTTCCGCAAGCTCGCGCAGCGCGGTCGCCTCGAGGCTCTCATCGCCGTTGCGGCTGCCCGTGACCGATTGCCAGAAACCCGGCCGGTCCGCGCGCTCGAGCAACAACACCTCGAGCGCGGGCGTGTAGACGACCACGAGCACCGATACGGGCGTCTTGTAGGCGCGCACGGTCACATCCACGGCGGCAGCTCCGAGATGTCATCGACGAAAACCACGAACGGGGTCTCGCGCGATTGCCAGTACAGCGCGACGTGCGAGAGGACCTCGATGAACGTCGACCATTCGGCACCGAGCGCGCGAGCGGCGCGAGCGGCTTCGCGCAGACGCAGCACGTACGCGGCCTCGCGCAGCCACGACAGGTCCTGCAGCGCGTCGGCGAGCGCGTCCCAGTTGCGCCCGAACTCGGGCGGAAAACCGAAGACCTCGGCAATCGCATCGAGCAGCTCGCTCTTGCTGCGCACAGCGCCGATGCCGGCATCGACCCACAACGCTGCCTCCGCCACGGTCTGCCTGACGGCCTCGACGTGGGGAGGCGTGCAGTACACGCCCGAGCGCGCCGGATTCAGGACCGGTTGGGACTTCGATTCCTCGTTCATTCCCGGATACGCCTGAAGGTGCGGTAGTGGTCGTCGCTGTAATAGAGCTCCCCGCCGCGTCCGGCCACGATGCGCCGCGCGCCGCGGCTCCTTACGCCTGGAGTCGGGACGGTGTATTCGCGGTAGTAACCGCGCTCGCGAGCGGGCAGCAGGCGCTCGAAGTTACCGAAGACGACGCCGTCGCGCTCGTAGAGAAACGGACCGCCGCGGCGGATCAGCAGCACCGTCTGGCGCGCGTCGGGAGGAAGCTCGGCGACCGCGACGACAGGCGGCTCGGCGGTCGTCCGGCTCGACGCGGGCGCACAGAGGAAGAAGCCCGCGAACGCCAGCAGCAGCGCAGCGAAGGCGCGCGAGAAGTATCGGCGGCACGCGGGATTCACGAGTCCGCCGCCGGTCGCGTCAGTCCTTCTTCGGCTCGGCTTGCCGCAGCCGGATGTGCAGCTCGCGCAGCTGCTGCTCGTCGACCGTGTTCGGCGCGTGAGTGAGCAGGTCCTGCGCCCGCTGGGTCTTGGGGAAAGCGATGACGTCGCGTATCGACTCGGCGCCGGCCATCAGCGTGACCATGCGGTCCAGGCCGAAAGCGATGCCGCCGTGAGGCGGGGCGCCGTACTGCAGCGCATCGAGCAGGAAGCCGAACTTCGCCTGCGCTTCTTCCTTGTCGATGGCGAGCGCGCGGAAGACTTTGGACTGCACGTCTTCGCGATGGATACGGATCGAGCCGCCGCCGATCTCCCAGCCGTTTAGCACGATGTCGTGCGCCTTCGCGCGCGCCGCACCGGGGTTGGTGTCGAGCAGGTCCTCGTGGCCGTCGGCGGGCGCGGTGAACGGGTGATGCATCGCGTTCCAGCGATTGCCTTCCTCGTCGCGCTCGAACATCGGGAAGTCGAGCACCCACAGCGGCCGCCAGCCGGCTTCAGCATGACCGCGCTCGTGGCCGATCTTCAGACGCAGCGCGCCGAGCGCGTCGTTGACGACTTTGGCCGTGTCCGCGCCGAAGAAGATCAGGTCGCCGTCCTTGGCGCCGGTGCGCTCCAGAATCTGCGCGGTCACTTCGGACGAGAGGAACTTCAGTATCGGCGACTGCAGCCCTTCGGCGCCGCGCTCGAGCGCATTGACCTTGATGTAAGCGAGACCTTTCGCGCCGTAGACCTTCACGAATTCGGTGTACGCGTCGATCTCGCCGCGCGAGAGCGCGCCGCCGTTCGGCACGCGCAGCGCAGCGACACGCCCGCCTTCGAGCTGCGCCGCTTCGCGGAACACCTTGAAGTCGACGGTCTTCATGACGTCGGTCAACTCGGTGAGCGTGAGCGCGATCCGCAGGTCGGGCTTGTCCGAACCGTAAAGCGCCATCGCCTCGTCGTAACCGATGCGCGGAAAAGGGTTCGGCAGCTCGACGTCCAGCACTTCCGTGAAGGTCTCGCGCACGAGCGCTTCCATCATCACCACGATCTCTTCCTGCGTGAGGAACGAGGTCTCGATATCGATCTGGGTGAATTCGGGCTGGCGGTCGGCGCGCAGATCCTCGTCGCGGAAGCACTTGACGATCTGATAGTAGCGGTCGAAACCCGAGATCATCAGGAGCTGCTTGAAAAGCTGGGGCGACTGCGGCAGCGCGAAGAAGTGGCCCGGGTGCACGCGCGAAGGCACGAGATAGTCGCGCGCGCCTTCAGGGGTCGAGCGCGTGAGCATCGGGGTTTCAATGTCGATGAAACCTTCGCGGTCGAGGAATTTGCGCACCGCCATCGCGGTGCGATAGCGCAGGCGCAGGTTTTTCTGCATCTGGGGACGGCGCAGGTCGAGGAAGCGATACTCGAGCCGCACGGTCTCGGACAGGTGCTCCTCGTCCATCTGGAAAGGCGGGGTCAGCGACGGGTTCAGGATCTCGATGTCGGTCGCGAGCACTTCGATCTCGCCGCTGACCAGGTTCGGATTGACCGTGCCTTGCGGGCGCTCGCGCACGCGGCCGACGACTTTCAGCACGAACTCGTTGCGCAGCATGTCGGCGGTCGCGAAAGTCTCGGGCGTATCGGGGTCGCAGACGATCTGGACCAGGCCTTCGCGGTCGCGCAGGTCGATGAAGATCACGCCGCCGTGGTCGCGGCGCCGGTGGACCCAGCCGTTCAAGGTGACCGTCTGTCCCAGATGTGCACGGCTCACGCGGCCGCAGTATTCGCTACGCATAGTTTTTATCGAGTCGGTTCAGTTGAGACGGGGTTTGGTGCCTGCAGCCTAGCGGTTCGCCGGCTGCGCCTGTTGGTCCGGCGCGCTCTCACGCCGCGGCGCGGCCACGCCGGCCCGCCGTCGATGCCCCGGCGCGACCACCCCCATCGAGATGATGTACTTGAGCGCCTCGTCGACGGTCATCTCGAGTTCGATGACCGCACTGCGGGGAACCATGACGAAATAGCCGCCGGTGGGGTTCGGCGTGGTCGGCACGTAAATGCTGATGTAGTCGCCCTGCAGGTGGTTCACGACGTCGCCGCCCGGGGTTCCGGTCATGAACGCGATCGTCCACATGCCGGGGCTCGGCCACTGCACGAGCAAGGCCTTGCGAAACGCCTGGCCGCCGGGCGAGAACAGGGTGTCGCTCACCTGCTTCACCCCGTTGTAGATGCTGTTGACGACCGGTATGCGCGCGAGCGCGCGCTCGCCGAAACGCACCAGGCGCTGGCCGATGATGTTGGCGGTGAAAAGGCCGGTCAGGAAAACGACCAGCAGGGTAAGCACGACGCCCATGCCCGGCACGTACACGCCGAGCCAGTGCTCGGGCCTCAGGGCCGCGGGCAGCAGCAACAGGGTCTGGTCCATCGTGCCGACCAGGAAAGTGAGCACCCAGACCGTGATGACGAGCGGGACCCACACCAGCAATCCGGTGATGAGGTAGCGCCGGACGGGACTCTTGGAAGACATAGCTTGCGGCGGGGGAACGGGACCGGGAACCGCGCGTCCGGCGCGGGGCGTCAGATCTAGTGGGAAAGCGCGCCGGGCTCGGCTGACGAACCGAAAAGCGGCGCGCTGGCGGCGGCTTTCGCTGCCTGCGGCTTCAGGTGCTCGCCGGAGTGGCGGCGGCAGTGGTTGCTGCGGGCTCGGACTTTTTCTCTTCCTTTTTCGGCTCGGCAGCTTCGGTTTTGGCGGCGCCGCTCTCGGCCTTGTCGGCCTTGCCGGCGTTGCCGGCCGGGTCGGTCTTGTCCTTCTTCTCGGCCTTGGCTTTGGACGAGCCGTTATCCCGGAAAT
>JAQGNC010000558.1 GCA_028292065.1 Betaproteobacteria bacterium | reverse complement strand
CGCACGCGCAGAACTACCCGGCCAAGCCGGTGCGCATCATGGTCG
Source organism: Betaproteobacteria bacterium (assembly GCA_028292065.1). Classification (GTDB taxonomy): domain Bacteria; phylum Pseudomonadota; class Gammaproteobacteria; order Burkholderiales; family SG8-41; genus JAQGMV01. The sequence goes on along the minus strand of JAQGNC010000558.1, from coordinate 6,768 downwards.
GCTACACGCCCGGCGGCGGCGTCGACACCACCGCGCGGATGGTCGGGCAGGCGCTGGGCGAGCTGTGGGGAAGCCCGGTGCTCATCGACAATCGTCCGGGCGCTGCCGGCAACGTCGCGACCGAAGTCACTGCGAAAGCGCCGCCGGACGGTTACACGCTCGTCCTGTGCAACATCGGTTCGCACGCGGTGACGCCCGCGCGCTTCGCGAAAAAGCTCACTTACGATCCGATCCGCGATTTCGCGTTTCCTTCGATGATCGGCGGCGTCCCGAACCTCTTCATGGTGCATCCTTCGATGCCTGTGAAAACGCTCAAGCAGTTCATCGCGTACGCCAAAGCCAATCCCGGCAAAGTGAACTACGGCTCGTCCGGCGTGGGCGCGTCGCCGCACCTGTCGATCGAGCTCCTGAGGCTCATGACCGGCATCAACATCGTCCACGTGCCTTACAAAGGCGCCTCGGGTGCGCTGAGCGACGTCATCAGCGGCCACATCGAATCGTCGGTCGGGAATCTCGCGGGGGCGCCGCTCGCGGCGGCGAAGTCGGGCCGCGTGCGCGCGCTCGGCATCACCTCCGCACGGCGCAACTCGCAGCTACCGGACGTGCCGACTTTCGCCGAAGCCGGCGTCCCCGGCTACGACGTGACCGGCTGGTACGGCATCTGCACCCAGGCCAAGGTCCCGCAGCCGATCCTCAACAAGCTCACCGCCGACCTGCACAAGGTGCTCGCGGGACCGCTGAAACCGCGCCTCGAAGAGCAGGGCATCGAAGTCACGCCGACCACACCCGAGCAGTTCGCCGCTCACGTGAAGTCCGAGATCGAGAAATGGACCAAGGTGGTGGTGGCGGCGAAGCTCGAAGGCGATTGACCGAAAAGAGTGACGGGCGACCGCGGTGAACCGGTGATGCATCGAACATTCGTAACGCAGGCGTCTCGCCTGCAGCAATGACAACGAGGGCTGCACGCAATGCCATACACGATACTTTTTCCCGACAGCCGGTCCGACCCGCTCGACATCGAGCGTGAAGTCGCCGGGCCCGACGTCGAGCTCATCAACGCCCGCAAGGACCGCTTCGATGCGATCGACGCGGAAACATGGGCGCGCGCCGACGCCGTGATCGTGCGCTACATGCCGATCGACTCGAACGTGATCCCGCTCCTGAAGAAAGCGCGCATCGTCGTTCGTAACGGCGTGGGTTTCGACGTGATCGATCTCAAGGCGACGGGCGAAGCGGGCATACCCGCGTGCAACGTTCCCGATTACGGCACGACCGAAGTCGCCGACAGCGCGATCGCGATGATGCTGACTTTCGCGCGCGGCACCGCGGCGCTCGACGCGGCGTTGCGCGCCGATCTCAAGACCGGCTGGACCCACGAGCACAACGTGACCGCACGGCGCCTTCGCGGCGCGACTTTCGGCGTCGTCGGCCTCGGCCGCATCGGCACCGCGGCAGGCCTACGCGCGCGCGCGTTCGGCATGAACGTCGCGTTCTACGATCCGTGGCTGCCGAACGGCGCCGAGCTTTCGTTCGGCTTCACGCGCGCGCGCACGCTGAACGAGCTCCTGGGCATGGCCGACGTGGTGAGCATCCACAGCCCGCTCACCGCCGAGACTCGCGCGATGATCAATGCATCGGCAGTCGCTGCGATGAAACCCGGCGCTTACGTGATCAACACCGCGCGCGGCCCGATCTGCGACACGTCGGCGCTCGTCGAAGGGCTCAAGAGCGGCAAGCTCGGCGCGGTCGGTCTCGACGTGCTGCCGAAGGAGCCCGGCACCACCGACGACCCTTTCGTCGCCGCGTGGAAGTCGAACGAGCCGTGGATCCGCGGCCGCGCGCTGCTCAACCCGCACTCGGCTTTCTACAGCCCCGATTCGAACCGCGACCTGCGGACCAAGGCGCTGGAGACTGCGCTGTTCTATCTGAAGGACGGGGTGCTGGGGAATTGCGTCAACAGCGAGTACTTGCGCGAGCCGCGCTAGTGCACTGATGGGCTGCCGCGCTAGCGCATCACTCAGGCCTGACCCCCGTCCTCCGAATCACCTCGCCCCATTTCTCCAGATCGCGGCGCACGCTCGAAGCCGCTTCTTCAGGCGTGTTCGCGATGATCTCGGCGCCTTCGCTTTTGAGGCGCGCGAGTACTTCGGGAGTCTGGAGGGCTTTCAAGGCTTCGCGGTGGAGGCGGGCGACGATGTCTTTCGGCGTGGCGCCGGGGACCATCAGCATGTGGCCGCCGACGTCTTCGAAGCCTTCGACGCCGGTCTCGGTGATCGTCGGAACGTTCGGCAGGAGCGGCGAGCGCCTGCCGCCGCTGATCGCGAGCGCGCGCAGCTTGCCGGACTGCACCGGCGGCAGCGCCGCGATCATGTTGAAGAGACCGACCTGGACGTGGCCCGCCATCTGGTCGGTCAGCGCGGGACCCGTGCCTTTGTAAGGGATGTGCTCGATGCGCACGCCGGTCCTGATCTTCCACAATTCCATCGCGAGCTGCGGACCGGTGCCGAGCCCGCCCGAGCCGTAATTGAGCTGGTTGGGGCGCGCTTTGGCGAGCGCCACCAGGTCCTGCGCCGATCTCACCGGCAGCGCCGGGTGCGCGGTGAGGAGGTAAGGCGCGCCCGCGAGTATCGATATCGGCGCGAGATCGCGTCGCGCGTCGTAAGGCAGCTTCGGATAGAGGTTCGCGGTGACGGTGTAGGTCGCGAGCGCGACCAGCAGGATCGTGTGCCCGTCGGGCGGCGATTTGGCGGCGATGTCGATGCCGATCGTGCCGCCGGCGCCGGTGCGGTTGTCGACCACGATCGTCTGGCCGAGGCTCGGCGACATCGCCTGCGCCATGGTGCGCGCGAGGATGTCGCTCGGGCCGCCGGGCGCGAGCGGCACGATCAGGCGGATCGGTTTGCTCGGGTAATTCTGCTGTGCGTGCGCGCCCGCGTGCAGCACGAGCGCGCACGCGCCGATCGTCCGGAGTGCGGAGCGTCGGCTGCGCGAAACGCGCACGTCAGGTGCCGCGGCCCCACAGCCCGCAGTAGCGCCGCGCGACGAGCGGCATCGCCTGCTCGTAGCCGGGCCACTTCGAGTATTTCGGCATCTGCATGTCTTTCTCGGCCGGCTCCCAGCATTTGCCCGCGCGCGCAGGTTCCTTGATCTGGGCCGAAGCTTCCTGCAGGAAAGTGAGAATGTCGGTGACGTCCTGCTTGGTTCCGAGCCGCCCGGCAGGCGCCCCGGGATGACCCGGGATGAGCTTGTCCCAGTCCATCGCCAGCACTTTCTTCATCGTGTCCTCCCACTCGAGCGGGAAGGAATCGATCATCGCGCGGCCAGGGAGCGAACCGACCGGAATGATGTCGACCGCGAAGATGATTTTCTCTTTCGGCAGGCGCATCACGAGCGTGGTGTCGGAGTGATTGAGGCCGAGATAGTTGAGCTCGACGGCAGTACCGCCGAGTGTGAGCGTGGTCGTCTTCGCGATTGTCTGGTCGGGCAGCGGTGTGTTCGGATCCTGCAGCACCGCGAGCCGCTCTTTCGCGCGTTCGTGCGCCACGATCGTCGCGCCGGCGTCCTTGAACGGCTTGCCGCCTGCGATATGGTCGAAGTGGTGGTGGCTGTAGATCAGGTACTTGATCGGCTGGTTCGTGACTTTCCTGATCTCGGAAACGTACACCTTCGACGCACCGGGAACGGCATAGCTGATCGGGTCGGTCGCGATCACTCCCGCGGACGTGACGACGAACATCGACTGCACGTTGCCATACCGGAAGACGTAGACGTTGTCGGTGCCGTCGACTTTCTTCGTTTCGTAGGGCGGTGGCGCGGCGGTCTGAGCGGACCCCACATTACAAAGCGCTGCGAGCGCGCCCGCGAGCAGCGCGGGGATTGTTCGTTTCATGGGACCCCTCCTGTTGTATTTTGTAATGTATAGAACGGTATTACCGGAGCCGGTATTCCGCAAGCGCTGCAGAGACCGGGTTTTCGTGCGCCATGAGATCGCCGCTCCTCGCGATGACACCTGTATGTCATTGCGAGGCGCGATAGCGACGAAGCAATCCCGAAGCGTTCGGAGCCCGTACACGCCTGTCGGCGGGGGGCTTGTCGTGCAACCGTCTTCCCACTTACTCTCACGCTTCCCCAGTTTCTTCTTCACGGCGGCAAATCATGACCACGACCAGCAGGCAGGAGCTCGACGCAGTCTCACAGGGGGACCAGCTCGTCATACGCCCGGCGGCGGATGAGCCTCCGCGCGTCGGCCCGCGTGTGCTCGAGCGGATGCTCTCGCTCGAGGATTTCGAGGCTGAAGCGCGGGGCTTTCTGCCGCGGCCGATCTTCGGCTACATCTCGGGCGGTTCGGAGACCAACGCAAGCTTGCGCGGCAACCGCGACGCTTTCGACGAATTCTCTTTCATGCCGCGAGTGCTGCAGAGCACGCGAGGAAGGACCCAGAAGCGCTCGCTGCTCGGCCGCACCTACGACCTGCCTTTCGGTTTTCCGCCGATGGGCGGCACGTCGCTCGCCGCGTATGAAGGCGACAAGGTGCTCGCGAGTGTCGCGGCCGATCTCAACATCCCGATGATCCAGAGCGGCGCGTCGTTGACAAGGCTCGAGGAAGTGAAGGAAGTCGGGCGCACCGCGTGGTTCCAGGCGTATCTGCCCGGAGACGCGGGAGTCATCACGCCGCTCGTCGAGCGCGCGCAGAACGCCGGCTTCGAGACCCTGGTGCTCACCGTCGACGTGCCGGTGATGGCCAATCGCGAGAACAACGTGCGCAACGGCTACAGCACCCCGCTGCGTCCGACGCCGCGCATGATGTGGGACTGCGCGATCCGCCCGCGGTGGCTGCTCGGCACTTTCCTGCGCACGATCATGAATCGCGGCATGCCGCATCTCGAGAACATGGGCGACCAGCGCGTGCCTATCATGTCGCGCACCGCCGAGCGCCGCAGGCACTTACGCGACGGCCTCGCGTGGGAACACCTCGAGCTCATGCGCAGGATCTGGAAAGGCAAGCTCGTGATCAAGGGCGTGCTCGCGCGCGAGGACGTGAAGATCGCGCGTGAGAGCGGCGCTGACGGAGTCATCGTCTCCAACCACGGCGGACGCCAGCTCGACGGCACGATCGCGCCGCTGCGTGCGCTTCCCGGCGTGGTCGCGGAGAAAGGCGACATGGCGGTCATGATGGACAGCGGTGTCCGCCGCGGCACCGATGTGCTGAAGGCGCTCGCGCTCGGCGCCGATTTCGTCTTCATCGGCAGGCCATTCCTCTATGCCGCGTCGATCGCGGGAGAAGCGGGCCTGCGCCACGCGGTCAAGCTGCTGCGCGACGAGATCGATCGCAACATGGCGATGCTCGGCATCTCGTCGCTCGACCAGATGAAGCGCGAGCTGCTGGTGCCGAGTAAAGGACCGTTGGTCTGAGGGAGGGAGGTCTGAGGTCTGAGGTCTGAGGTCTGAGGGATGAGGTCTGAGGTCTGAGGGATGAGGGATGAGGGATGAGGTCTGAGGGATGAGGGATGAGGGATGAGGCGGCTACTCGGACTTCAGCTCCGCCTTCGGCTTTCCACCCGGATGCCACAGCGTCATCTTCGGCATGCGCCATGCGATGTATGCGCCGAGCGCCGCTACGGCTGCGGCGCAGAGGAACCCGCGGTGGAACGCGCGAATGACGATGGCGACGTCGAGCGCATCGGCGTGCTGGAGGATCGAGTGACGATCCACGTCGGGAATCATCGCGAACACCAGCGCGCCGAAGAGCGCCGCGCCGGCCGCGCCGCCGGTCGATCGCGACAGTGACGTGGTGGCGGACGCGGCGCCGAGCTTCGTTCGTCCCGCGAGGGTCTGGACCACGACCATATTGACCGGCATGACGGTGCCCAGCCCCAGCCCGGTCACGAAACCCAACACGATGATGAGCGGCACGCTCGGCGGCAGCACGCCGAGCAGGAGCAACCCTGCGCTGGTGAGCGCCATGCCGACCACCGGGATGAGGTGCGGTTGCCCGGTGCGCCTGAGGATGCGCGCCGCCGCCATGGCGGCAGTGACCTGTCCCGCAGTGACCGGCAGCAGCAGCAGCCCGGAGACCTGCGCGGTCATGCGGTGGCCGAGCTGAAGGTAGATCGGCAGGAAGAAAATCACCGAGAACATGCACGCCGCGAACAGGAGCACGAGGATCGCCGACAGGCGGATCGTCCTGTTGCGCAGGAGCTCCACCGGCAGGAAAGGCGCGCGCTGGCGGCTTTCGTTCCACGCGAGCAGCGCGGTCGCCGCCAGCGCGGTCGCGGCGAGCGCGATGCTGATGCCTGAAGTCCACGCAAAGCGGTGCCCGCCCGAAGTGAGCCAGAAGAGCAGGCTCACGCACGCGACCACAAAAAGGATTTGCCCGGGGATGTCCGCGCCGCCTTCGGCCCGCGGGTGGTGCTCGCCCGCAGGCAGCCGGGTGAGGCGCCACGCAGCGAAAGCGGCGAGCGGCAGGTTCGCGATGAAGAGCCATCGCCAGCTCACGTTCGACACGATGAAGCCGCCGATCACCGGACCCCCCATGCTCGCGGTGGCGAACATCAGCGCGAAATAACCCTGGTATTTCACGCGCTCGACCGGCGCGACCAGCTCGCCGATCAGCGCGTGGGACAGCATCATCAGGCCGCCGCCGCCGAGGCCCTGGAGCACGCGCGCAGCGACGAGCTGCGGCATCGTCTGCGCGCAGGCGCACGCCGCAGAGCCGAGGGCGAAAACGCCGAGCGCCCACATCAGCATGTTGCGCTTGCCGCGGTGGTC
>JAQGNC010000522.1 GCA_028292065.1 Betaproteobacteria bacterium | reverse complement strand
GAAGATACAAACCACCCCCACCCTAACCCTCACCCTGAAGGGGAGGGAATGGTTTTGTCATCCGCGCTGCGGATAACTCTGGCCCCCTCGCACGCTTCGCGTGCTCTCCCCCTTCAGGGGGAAGGTCGGGATGGGGGTGGTTTGTCGCGGGCTGCTGCTTGATGTTTGCTACTCACAAAGCATGTTGATCTTCATCCTTCGCCGTCTCGCCCAGAGCGCCTTCGTGCTGCTCGCCATGTCCGCGCTCGTGTTCGCGGGGATTTACGCGATCGGCAATCCGATCGACATCCTGATCAATCCACAGGCGGACCAGGCTGAGATCGCGCGCGCGACCGCCGCGTTGGGGCTCGACCAGCCGCTGCCGGTGCAGTACTGGCACTTCCTCACCGGCGCGTTCGGCGGCGAGCTCGGACGGTCTTTCGCGTCGAACGTCCCGGCGATGGATCTCATCCTTCAGCGGATGCCGGCGACGGTCGAGCTTGCGCTGACCGCGATGGTCATCGCGCTCGTGCTCGGCCTGCCGCTCGGGCTGTGGGCGGGGCTGCATCCTGATGCGGTCTCGTCCAAAGCGATCATGGCGGGCTCGATCGTCGGCTTCAGCCTGCCGACGTTCTGGGTCGGTCTCATGCTGATCATGGTGTTCTCGGTTTGGCTCGGCTGGCTCCCGCCCACCGGCCGCGGCGACACGGTGAACCTGTTCGGGCTCGAGCTCAGCGTCTTCACGTGGGACGGGCTGCGCCACATCTTCATGCCCGCGCTCAACCTCGCGCTCTTCAAGCTCGCACTGCTGATCAGGCTCACGCGCGCCGGCACGCGTGAAGCGATGGTGATGGATTACGTGAGGTTCGCGCGCGCCAAAGGGGTGCCCGAGAACCAGGTCGTGCGAGTGCACGTGCTGAAGAACATCCTCATCCCGATCGTCACGGTCGTCGGGCTCGAGTTCGGCTCGGTGCTCGCGTTCGCGATCGTGACCGAAACCATTTTCGCGTGGCCGGGTATGGGCAAGCTCCTGATCGATTCGATCAACGTGCTCGACCGGCCGGTGATCGTCGCGTATCTCCTCGTGATCGTCGTCGTCTTCGTGTGCATCAACCTGATCGTAGACCTGCTTTATTCGGTGCTCGACCCGCGCGTGCGGCTGAGCGGAGCGCGGGCATGAGCGCGGTCAGCGCGAACGCACCGAGGCGCGAGCTCGTCGCGAGCTTCATGAAGAGCCGCATCGCGCTCGTGGCGCTGGTGCTCCTCGGGATCGTCGTGCTCGCCGCCGTGTTCGCGCCGGTGATCGCGCCGCAGAATCCCTATAACCTCGCCGAGCTCGACATCCTCGATTCGAAGCTTGCACCGGGCGCGAAGAGCATCGAAGGCAAGACCTTCTGGCTCGGCACCGACGACCAGGGACGCGACATCCTGTCGGGAATTCTCTACGGACTGCGCATCAGCCTCGGCGTCGGGGTGATCTCGACCGTGCTCGCGCTGAGCATCGGGCTTTTCATCGGGCTGGCGGCGGGTTACGCCGGCGGCTGGCTCGACGCGCTGATCATGCGCATCGTCGACCTGCAGCTCTCCTTCCCGTCGATCCTGATCGCGCTCGTGCTGCTGGCGGTACTCGGGCAAGGCGTGGACAAGATCGTCATCGCGCTGGTGACGGTGCAATGGGCGTATTACGCGCGAACCGTGCGCAGCTCGGCGATGGTGGAGAAGCGCAAGGAATACGTCGACGCGGCGCGGGTGCTCGCCTACAGCAACTGGCGCATCCTCTACCGCCACATCCTGCCGAACTGCCTGCCGCCGCTGATCGTGGTCGCGACGGTGCAGGTGGCCCACGCGATCGCGCTGGAAGCGACGCTCTCGTTCCTCGGGCTCGGCATGCCGATCACCTCGCCTTCGCTCGGGCTGCTGATCGCAAACGGCTACGCGCATCTCCTGTCGGGACGCTACTGGATCAGCTTCTTTCCGGGCGTGGCGCTGCTGGTGACGATCGTGGTGATCAACCTGGTCGGGGACCAGTTGAGGGATGTGCTGAATCCGCGGCTGCACTGACCTGCTGCGTTCGCAACGAGATTGCTTCGTCGCTACCGCTTCTCGCAATGACAACCTATGGTGTCATCGCGAGGAGCCGCGACAGGCGACGTGGCGATCTCGTGGCGCACGAGAGCAGTTATGCCGGCGCAGCTCAGTCCGCGTAAACCCCAGCTTTCTTGATGATCGGCGTCCAGCGGTCGATCTCGGCTTTGAGGTGGTTGCGCAGGCCTTCCGCCGACGCTTTGTCGTGGCCCACCGGGCTCGCGCCGAGCTTGGTCATCGAGTCCTTGAACGCCTGCTGGTCGATCGCGCTACGCAGCGCGGCGGTGAGCTTGTCGGTGATCGCCTTCGGCGTGCCTTTCGGCGCGTACATGCCCTGCCACACGACGACTTCGAAGCCTTTGAGGCCCTGCTCCTGGAGCGTCGGCACGTCAGGCAGCGACGAGACGCGCTTGGCCGACGTGATGCCGTAGACCTTCACCGACTTGGCCGTGATGTAGCCGGTGGTGTTGGTCGTCTGGTCGCAGAGGAAGTCGATCTGGCCGCCGAGGAGGTCGGTCATCGCGGGGCCGGTGCCTTTATAGGCGACGGTCTGGACGTCGGTCTCGAGCGCGCTCATGAGCAGCAGGCCGCACAGGTGAGACGCCGCGCCGATGCCGGCATTGCCGTAGGTCATCTTGCCTTTGTTCGCCTTCAGGTAGGCGACGAAATCCTTGAAGTTGTCGGGCGGCAGGTTCTTCTTGCCGAGCACGGTCATCGGCACGTCGGCGACTTCGCCGATGTATTCGAAATCGGTGAGCGGGTTGAACGCCAGGTTGCGGTACAGCGCCGGCGCCGTCGCCATTCCGATGTGGTGCAGCAGGATCGTGTAGCCGTCGGGTTTCGCCTTGGCGACCTTGTTGGCGCCTATCGTTCCGCCCGCGCCGACGGTATTGTCGATGATGACCTGGCGCTTGAGCGCTTTAGACATCCCGTCAGCCACGGTGCGCCCGACGATGTCGGTCGGTCCGCCCGCCGCGAACGGCACGACCATCACGATCGGCTTGGTCGGGTAATCCTGGGCGCCTGCGGCGCCGACGAAAGCTGCAAGGGCTGCGGCAACGAAACTTTTCATGATGCGGGATGCCATAGGGTGTCCTCCTCGGTAAGCGGCCCCCTCGCCTGTAGTGGCGAGTTCGGGGCCGAAGATTGCATCAAAACAAGTATATAGCCGCCATCGCTGTGCTAGAATGGTCGGCTTTGCCCACGCTAGGACCATTATGACCCGCGCGCTCCGCAACATCGCCATTATCGCCCACGTCGACCACGGCAAGACGACCCTGGTCGACAAGCTCCTGCGCCAATCCGGCACCTTCGCGGCGCACCAGCACATGGTCGAGCGGGTCATGGACTCGAACGATCTCGAGAAAGAGCGCGGCATTACGATTCTCGCCAAGAATTGCGCGGTCACTTACGAAGGCACCCACATCAACATCGTCGACACCCCCGGCCACGCCGATTTCGGCGGCGAGGTCGAGCGCGTGCTGTCGATGGTCGACAGCGTCCTGCTCCTCGTAGATGCAGTTGAAGGGCCCATGCCGCAGACGCGCTTCGTCACGCGCAAGGCGCTGGCGCTGGGGCTCAAGCCGATCGTGGTGGTGAACAAGGTCGACCGCCCGGGCGCGCGTCCGGACTGGGTCGTCAATCACACCTTCGATCTCTTCGACAAGCTCGGCGCGACCGAAGCGCAGCTCGACTTCCCGGTCATTTACGCGTCCGCCCTCGAAGGCTGGGCGACCGACGACCTGGCTAAGAAAAGCGACAACCTGAAACCCCTGTTCGACGCGATCCTCGCCAACGTGCCGGTGCGCGAAGACGATCCGGACGGTCCGCTGCAACTGCAGATTTCGTCGCTGGATTATTCGAGCTACGTCGGCCGCATCGGCGTCGGCCGGATCAAGCGCGGCCGCATCCGTCCCGGCCAGACCGTCACGGTGCTGAACGGCGACAAACCGCCCGTCACGGCCAAGATCAACCAGGTGCTCACGTTCGAAGGCCTGGAGCGCGTGGTCACCCAGGAAGCGCAGGCCGGGGACATCGTGCTGATCAACGGCATCGACGAAGTCGGCATCGGCGTGACGCTCACCGATCCGGAGCATCAGGAAGCCCTCCCGCTGCTGAAAGTAGACGAGCCGACGCTGACCATGAATTTCCAGGTCAACACCTCGCCGCTCGCCGGCAAGGAAGGCAAGTTCGTCACCAGCCGCCAGCTGCGCGAGCGCCTGAACCGCGAGCTTCTGAGCAACGTCGCACTGAAAGTGACCGAGACCGGCGACGCCGACATCTTCGAAGTGTCGGGCCGCGGCGAGCTGCACCTGACCATCCTGCTCGAGAACATGCGCCGCGAAGGCTACGAGCTCGCGGTGTCGCGTCCTCGCGTCGTGATCAAGGAGATCGACGGCCAGAAGCAGGAGCCGTACGAGATGCTGACGGTCGACGTCGAGGAAGCAAACCAGGGCGCGGTCATGGAAGCGCTCGGCACGCGCCGCGGCGACCTCCTCGACATGCAGTCGGACAGCAAAGGCCGGGTGCGTCTCGATTACCGTATCCCGGCACGCGGCCTCATCGGCTTCCAGTCGGACTTCCTGACGATGACCCGTGGCACCGGCCTCATCAGCCACGTGTTCGACGATTACGGTCCGTTGAAGCCCGACATGGCGGAGCGCCGCAACGGCGTGCTGATCTCCGGTGAAGCCGGCGAAGCGGTGGCCTACGCGCTGTGGAAGCTGCAGGAGCGCGGCCGCATGTTCGCCAGCCCGGGCGACCCGCTGTACGAAGGCATGATCATCGGCATCCACAGCCGCGACAACGATCTCGTGGTCAACCCGATCAAGGGCAAGCAGCTCACCAACGTGCGCGCCTCCGGCACCGACGAAGCGGTGCGCCTCGTACCGCCGATCCAAGTCACGCTGGAGTCGGCGATCGAGTTCATCGCCGACGACGAGCTCGTGGAGATCACGCCGAAGTCGATCCGCATCCGCAAGCGCCACCTGAAAGAGCAGGATCGCAAGCGCGCGTCGCGCGAAGCCGCTTAAGAAGAGCAGGTCAAAAGCTTTAACGCAAAGGACGCGAAGGACGCAAAGGAAGGCGAGACTGCTCGTGGAGTTTTCGTCCTTCCGTGGTTTTATCCTTCGCGTTGATTGCTTTTGCTTTTCCTTCGCGTCCTTTGCGTCCTTCGCGTTAAATGCTTTGATCTAGAGCGTCATGGACACACACCCCACCCCTGACACCCCGCCCTACGAGATCCTCGGGGGCGAGGCTGCCGTGCGGCGCCTCGTCGACCGGTTCTACGATCTCATGGACGAGTCGCCGGAGCTGTACGTCATCCGCAAGCTCCATCCGCAGGAGCTCTCCGGCTCGCGCGACAAGCTCTTCATGTTCCTCTCCGGCTGGCTCGGCGGGCCGCCGCTGTATGTCGAGAAACACGGCCACCCGATGCTGCGCGCGCGCCACCTGCATTTCCCCATCGGCTCGGCCGAGCGCGACGCGTGGATGGCGTGCATGAAGCAGGCGATGGAAGACTGCGAAGTCGAGGAAGGGATGCGCGGGTGGCTGCTGAATTCGCTGTCCGGCACCGCGGACTGGATGCGCAACCGCGAAGGCTGAAGGGCTCAGGATCTAAAGCAGGAATTCAGGGACGCAAAGGAAAAAGAACGGACGCAAAGGAGGAATAGCCCGTCACCTTTCGCTCCGTCGGGCGGGCCGAATAGCGTCCTTGCTCTTTCCTTTGCGTCCTTCTTTCCTGCTGTTAAAGCTTTCCTGCTGTTAAAGCTTTGCAGCTGTGGCAGCGGGCTTGTTGTTCACGCACTCCACCACGTGCCACATCCCCAGCGGCTTCACCTTCTCGTCGCGCTCCTTGATGAGCGGCCAGCCGTCGATGACTTCGTCGACCGAGAGGTCGGTGCGGAATCCGATCTTCACGCAGATGGGCGAGATCGCTTTTTCCACCGCCGCGATGAACGGCGAATCCTGCGTGAAATGGTTGAGCAGTACGAGCCGCCCGCCCGGGCGTGAGACGCGGATCATCTCGCTCATGAGCTTACGGTAATCCGGGACCGCGGTGACGACGTAAGCGGCGATGACGATGTCGAACGAATCATCGGCGAAAGTCATTTCGCCGGCATCCATGCGCTCGAGCTTCACGTGGGTGAGCCCCTCTGCCTTCACGCGCTCGGCGGCCTTGTCGAGCATCGCCTGGGACAGGTCGATGGCGGTGATTTCACAATCGGCCGGATACATCGGCAGGCACAATCCGGTTCCGACCCCCACTTCGAGCACCCGCGTGCCGGGCGCGATCGTCAGGTTGCGAACCACGGCTTCCCGCGATGCCTGGAAGACGCGGCCGAATACACGATCGTAAACGCCGGCGTAGCTCGTATAGACGCGTTCTAAGTGGTCTCGGTCGATGGCCATCCGTGGGTTCCGTTCTCGTTGTTGTCGGCGTCGGCCTAAAGGTAGCAGAACGGGTAGCAGAACGCGCACCCGCCAGTATGCCGCAAGGGCGGCCGCAGGGGCGCGGCGGAACCTCCCGATTGCCGCTGCAAACCGGGTACCCGCATGCCCGGTCCGCGCCGTCGCAGTGCCGCGGCGCGAGAACGGGCGAGACGCACTAGCGCTTGCTGCCGAGCATCGTGCCGCGGCACTTGCGCGTGCCGCAGAAGCACGCGTGGGCGCGCTTCACCGCGGGCGTATGACGTTCCTCGAGGATGAGGTTGTAGTCGTACGTGAGCTCGGTGCCGGCGGTAACGGCCTTGATCGACGAGATGAAGATGCGCCCGTCGATCTCGTCGGCCTCGCAGTTGGGCGAGCACGAGTGATTGATGAAGCGCGACGAGTTGCCCCACTTCGTCGCGTCGATCACCACCTTGTCGTCCACCGCGAACAGCATCGTGTGCGGCGAATGCTCGTGCTCGGCTGCGTAGCGCCGGTCCGCCTCTTTATGGGTGATGCGCTCGCCCATGTACTCCATCAGACGCGTGCCTTTGGGTATGTCGGTCAGCGCGAATACGCCTTTGCCGTGGATGCCGGAGCGACGGACGATGATGCGTCGCCCGGGTTTTTTTTCAGTGGAGCTTGCCATGAGTCTCTTGGATGCGAACGGAAAGAGGCGCCGCCCGGATCACCAGGCGACACGCGTGTCGCCCGGGTGATCGATCAAGGCTTCCTCGGAACTCGCATTGTAACCTTCGGCGCGAGAAATTCGAAGTCGCAACCCCGGTCCGCCTGCTGCACCGTCTCGAGGAAGAGCTTGCGATAACCGCGCTCTTCGCCGTCGTGCTGCGGCGGCGTCCATTGCCTGCGGCGCGCCGCGAGCTCGGCGTCGTCGACGAGGAGCTCGAGACGGCGCTGCGGCACGTCGAGCCGTATGCGGTCTCCGTTGCGAACGAGCGCGAGCGGGCCGCCGACCGCGGACTCCGGTGCGACGTGGAGCACGATCGCGCCGAAGGCGGTTCCGCTCATCCGCGCATCCGATATGCGCACCATGTCTTTGACGCCCTGCTCGCCGAGCTTGCGCGGGATGGGTATGTACCCCGCCTCGGGCATTCCCGGCGCGCCTTTGGGTCCCGCGTTCTTCAGCACCAGCACGTCGTCGGCGTTCACGTCGAGCGCCGGGTCGTCGATGCGGTTCGCCAGGTCTTCCAGCGATTCGAACACCACTGCGCGACCGGTGTGCGTCATCAGCGCGGGTGTCGCCGCGGCCTGCTTGATGATCGCGCCATCCGGCGCGAGGTTCCCCCAGAGCACCGCGATGCCGCCGTTGCCGAAGATGGGATTGCTGCGCGGCCGCACCACGTCCTGCTTCTCGGGCACGCGTGCATCGGCAATCTCCTCTTCGAGCGTTCGCCCTGTAATCGTGAGCGCCTTACCGTGAAGCAGCGGCTTCAGCTCGCGCAGTATGGTCGCGAGACCGCCGGCTTCGTAGAGGTGCTCCATGTAGTGCTGGCCGGTCGGCTTCAGATCGACGAGCACCGGGGTCTCCTGGCCCATGCGGTCGAAGCCTTCGAGGTCGAGCGCGAAACCGAGGCGCCCCGCGATCGCCGCGAAATGCACGATGGCGTTGGTCGACCCGCCGATCGCCAGCAGCACCCGCAGCGCGTTCTCGATCGCATCGGGCGTCATGATCTGTTTCGGCGTCAGGCGCTCCTTCGCGAGCTCCACTGCCCGCTTGCCGGTCGCTTCGGCGTTTCGCATGCGCTCAGCCATCACCGCCGGTATCGCCGCCCCTCCGGGCAGCATCATGCCCATCGCTTCGGCGCACAGCGCCATCGTGCTCGCCGTTCCCATCACCATGCAGGTTCCCGCGGTCGGCGCGAGCTTCGAGTTGACCTCGTTGATCTCCGCCTCGTCGATCTCCTTCGCGCGAAACCGCGCCCAGAAGCGGCGGCAGTCGGTGCACGCGCCGAGGCGCTCGCCTTTGTGGTTGCCGGTCAGCATCGGCCCGGTGACCATGAGGATCGCCGGAATGTCCGCGCTCGCGGCGCCCATCAGCAGCGCCGGAACGGTCTTGTCGCAGCCGCCGATCAGCACCACCGAATCGAGCGGCTGGCCGCGGATCATCTCCTCGGCGTCGATCGCCATGAGGTTGCGCAGATACATGCTCGTCGGATACGCGAAAGACTCGTGCAGCGTGATCGTCGGGAATTCGACCGGGAGCCCGCCTGCGAGCATGACCCCGCGCTTCACCGCTTCGATGAGCTGGGGAACGGTGCGGTGGCACGCGTTCAGGTCGCTGAAGGTATTGGTGATGCCGATGATCGGCCGGTCGAGTGCCTCGTCGGTATAACCCATCGCCTTGATGAAGGCGCGGCGCAGGAAGAGTGAAAACTCCTCGTCGCCATACGCGGTGAGATTGCGGCGCATGCCGCGCTTTTCGTCTGCCATGGGTTTTGAGCCAGAAAGAAGGGAGGCCGCAACGATAGCGCGTTACGGCTGGTTAAAACAATATGCGCCGTTCACCTTCGACGGCGTCGCTGCCGCGACGCTCAGGGCGAACCGAAATCGCGCTCGCGCGGCGCTCCGGGGTAATTACCGCTCGTGCCGAGCGTGTCGACGCACCCGACCATCCGCGGCGTGCAAGCGCGGGCCACGGTGTCCGCGCGGTGCCGGCGCTCTTGTAGAATGGTCGCGTTGCATTCTTCATACGTGCTCCCCCTTCTTCGAATTCTGGCGGCCGCGCGTCACTGCGGCCGGCGCTCACGGGAGCTGCGATGCGACTGCGACGGCGATCATGCATTCGAGCATGAGCGGCACTCGAACGGAGCTGTTATGACCGGGAAACAAACACTCGGAAGGCTGGCCCGCGATGCGGTGCGCATGCTGGACCTGCCGCGTCTCGCCCCCGACATCATCGAGGGATATAAGGCGCTGGTCGATCTGACCGGCACGATCTCCGACGCCATGGACGAGCTCGGCATCGTCGGCGTCATCCCCGCCTACCTGCTGCCACCGGTGAATACCGGCACTCGCATCGTCGGGCGCGCCCTGACGGTTCGCAACATCCAGCGCACCGCGCAGATCCATCGCGCTGCGCTCGACAAGAGCAATACACAGGGCGAGAGCGAAGCGCACAACCTCGCCGAGCCGGGGGACGTGCTGGTGATCGAAGGCGTCATGGGCTGCTCCAACATGGGCGGCCAGTCGGCGACCATAGCGCGGCGACAGGGCTTTGTCGGTGCGATAGTGGACGGCACCGTGCGCGACCCCGAGCAGTATCGCGGCATGGGCTGGCCGGTGTGGTGCCGCGGGTTCACGCCGATGACCGGCAAGTACCGGATGCAGACGGTCGAAGTGAACGGCAAAGTGCAGGTCTGCGGCGTCCAGGTGAGCCCCGGGGATCTCATCTGCGCCGACGAAGCGGGCGTCTGCGTCGTGCCGCGCGAGCAGGCCGCGGCGGTGCTCGAAGCCGCACGCAAGATCGATGCGGGAGATACGAAGCGCAAGCACGACATCGATGCCGGCACTGCGGTGGCGGACCTCATGCAGAAGAAATACAAGTAGGTCCTGCGATTCCGGCCTTCTCGCCCATGCCGCTGCGCCTCAACATCATCACGTGCAACCTCTGGAACATCGAGCGCTGGGACTTCCGTGCGCCGGCGCTGCGCAAGTTCCTCGAGCTCTTCGATCCCGACATCCTGTGCGTGCAGGAGCTGATGCCGCAGACGCGCGACTTCATCGACGCGGTGCTCACGGGGCACCAGCGGGTGCACGATCGGCTCGCCGGATGGAACCGGGAAAGCAACATCTGGTGGCGCAGCACGATGCTGCGGGAGGTCGAGCACGGCGCCGAAGAGGTCGACATCCGCGATTCGCGCTTGCGGCGGCTCTTCTGGGCGCGTCTCGCGACGACCTCCGATGAGCGCCCGGTGCTGGTGTCGACCGCGCACCTCACGCACCAGCGGCATCCGCACGAGCTCAAGACCGGGGAGTCGCCGCGCGTGGCCGAAACGAACCGCATCATCGCTGCGCTCAAGGCGCTCACGAAGCACAAGGAACCGGTCTTTTTCATGGGCGATCTGAACGACCCCGCGGTCGCGCCCACGCTCTTGCACCATGCGGGTTACCCGAGCTGCTTTTCGGTGCTGGGCATTGCGCCCGCCCCGACTTTCAAGTGCTACCCCACCGCCGACGTGGCGCCGGGGAAGTTCGTCATGAACCAGACCGTCGACTGGATCGTCTCGAATCGCGAGGCCCGGCCGATCTGCGCCACGGTGCCGCAGTTCTATTACAAGGACGCCGCGCCCGCGGACCACTGGCCGGTGCAGGCGATCTATGAGATCCGATGAACAGTGTTCGTTTCAGTCGGTAGCGGAGCATCACACCGCATGAGCACCCTGGTTCACCCGTTCACTCGTTCACCCGTTCACGCGTTCACTCCCAAAGAATGACCCTCACCGAGCTGCGCTACATCGTCGCGCTTGCGCGCGAGCGACACTTCGGCCGCGCGGCCGAGAAGTGCTTCGTCAGTCAGCCCACGTTGTCGGTCGCGGTGAAGAAGCTCGAGGACGAGCTCGGCGTGCCTTTGTTCGAGCGCGGCGGGAGCGAAGTCACCGTGACCCCGGTGGGTTCGCGCATCGTCGAGCAGGCGCAGCGCGTCATCGAGGAAGCGGCGACGATCAAGCACATCGCCGCACAGGGCAAGGACGAGCTCTCGACGCCGCTGCGTTTCGGCGCGATCTACACGATCGGCCCGTACCTCATGCCGCAGCTCATTCCGCTCCTGCACAAACGCGCGCCGACCATGCCGCTGCTGATCCAGGAAAGCTACACGGTGCGCCTCGCGGAGCTGCTCAAGAACGGCGAGCTCGACGTCGTCGCGCTGTCGCTGCCTTTTGCCGAGCCGGGCATCTGCACGCACGCGGTCTACGACGAGCCGTTTCGCGTACTCATGCCCGCGTCGCACCCGTGGACGAAGAAAACCCGGATCCCCGCGACCGACCTGTGCCGCGAGAACCTGCTGCTGCTCCCGACGGGAAACTGCTTTCGCGAACAGGTGCTCCAGACGTGCTCGGGCATCGAGCGCGCGACGAACGACGCCATGCAGCAGACGCTCGAAGGCAGCTCGCTCGAAACGATCCGGCACATGGTCGCGTCGGGCGTCGGGATCACGGTGCTGCCGTCTGCGGCCGCCGAAGGCCGCACGATCGACACGCGGCTGACCGCGGTACGCCCTTTTGCGCCGCCGGTGCCGAGCCGCCGCGTCGCGCTCGCGTGGCGCCGCAGCTTCCCGCGGCCGCGCGCGGTCGAGGCGGTCAGGCAGGCGATCCTCGCGTGCAAGCTGCCGGGGGTGACGATGCTGCCGA
>JAQGNC010000066.1 GCA_028292065.1 Betaproteobacteria bacterium | reverse complement strand
GTGCGCGGCGGCTCGCGCGCCGAGACGTCCAGGCTGAAAGCGGGCGATTGGGTGCAGGTGAGCGGACAGCGCCTGGCGAACGGAGACATCGCGGCCTCGCGAGTCGACGTCACGGCGCCGCGGAGCGAAGCGGCGGTGAACGGTTACGTCACGAACGTCGACGCCTCGGGGTTCGCGGTCAACGGCGCGAAAGTCGTGCTCGCCAACCCGCGAATGGCCGAAGGCATCATTCGAGGCAAAGAGGTTTCGGTGACCGGCCAGTGGGACGGCGGCAGCCTGCGCGCGCGCCAGGTTCGAGTCGAGCCGACGCGACAAAGCCTCGGTCGCGTGGAGCGGCTGATCATCGAAGGTTTCGTGCGCGGGGTGCGCGATGGCCAGCTCGATCTCGGCACTCACACCGTCGCTGCGAGCGGCGGCGGGCGCGGCGTCGCGGTGAATCAGCGCGTCCAGGTGAGCGGCAGGCTCGACGCGCAGCAGCGCGTGATCGCCGAACGCGTCGAAGTCCGACCGGAGCAGGGCGCACGCAGGGATCCGTCGAGCGGCAAGCAGGAGGAAAGAAAGGACAGCGACGGATCGGACAGGGGCCGCTCGGCGGATTCCGAGCGAGGCTCGGACAGCGGGAGGTCGGATTCGGGGCGCAGCGAAAGCTCGGGCTCGGGTTCCGGACGCGACGTTCGCGAATCGCGGCCCGAGCGCGAAGACCGTTCGGGATCGTCCGGCCGGCGCGAATCGAGCGATCGGCCGGGCGGCGGTTCTTCCGGCGGGTCGGGCGGTCGCGGCCGATGAGGACGCCGCTCGAGCTCGGGTCATACCCTTGCAAAGATGACACGCGCATGGACCAAGGTCGAAAAATGTTCAGACCATAGGCCCATCGAGATCGCGCACTTTGGACAGGTCCTCACACCCCGCTCTGCGGGTTACCGTGAGGGGCTGCGAGTATCGCGGCCACATCATCGGAGGACATCAATAATGCGCTGCCCCAAAGCTGCGGTTTATCTCTTTGCCGCACTGACGCTCACCTGCAGCACCTTCTCGCTCGCCGCCGACGGATTCAGCCTCAGCGCCGGCGCCGATTACACGACGGGCAAATACGGCGGCACCACTTCCACCGACATCTGGTACGTGCCTTTCGTCGGCCGCTATGACAGCGGCCCGTTCATATTCAAGCTGACCGTGCCGTACCTGCGGATCACCGGCCCCGGCAACGTGGTGGGTCCCGGCATCGCAGGCGGAGGAGGGGCCGGCGGCGGCGGAGGCGGCGGAGGCGGCGGTGTGTTCGCGTGCGGCGAGGACCGGCGGCGAGGCGCGAGCAAGCCCGAGGACAGCGGCAGTTGCACCGGCAGCGGAGCCACCGGCACCGCCGCAAGCATTGCGCGCAGGACCGAGTCCGGTCTCGGCGACGTGATCGCGGCGCTCACCTACAACGTGTTCGACCTCCCGTCTTCGGGACTTGCGTTCGACGTGACGGGCAAGATCAAATTTCCGACCGCGAGCAGCAGCCGTGGATTGGGCACGGGCAAGACCGATTACGCGGTGCAGACCGACCTGAGCAAGGAGAGCTCGGGGGGATTGATCCTCAACGTCACGGCGGGTTACCGCATACTCGGCGACCCCGAAGGCATAGATTTCAGAAACGTCGTGTACGGCGCGGTCGGCGCAGGCTACAGAGTGTCGGCGGCCTCGACGGTCGGGGTCGATCTCACGGCCGCGCAATCCGCTGTCAGCGGCGGGCGCGACATGAGGGACGTGTCGATCTACTACACGAGCAAGATCAGCAAGATCTCACGCGTGAACCTGTATGTGCTGAAGGGGCTGGCCGACGGGAGTCCGAACTGGGGCGGCGGGTTTACCTATCGTCACGGGTTCTGATGTCGATGTAGGTGCGAAAGGAAGTGGGTGCGCTCCGGATCAGACCGGGGACAGACCCCTGTAGGACAGAACCAGGCAACACCGGGGTCTGTCCCCCGCCCAACAAGACCGCGGCCGTGCGTGATTTAATGGGCCATGTCGCGCTCGGTCGAACTGCTCGTAATCGCGCTCGCATTGTCGGTGAGCGCGCCGGTCATGGCCGCGTCGGAGGAGATCCAGGTCTACCTCGACGACCTCACGCCGCGCGGGCGCTTCGGAAGCGATCTGCACACCAATTACGTGCTCTCCGGGCCGCGCGAGCCGGAATACTCCGGTGCACTGCCGTCCCATCACCTTTTCCGATTCACGCCCGAGTTCTATTACGGGCTCACCGAGACGGTCGAGCTCGGTTTGTATCTGCTGACGACTGTCGCGCCGGGCGCAGTCGCGCACTACGAAGGTGAGAAGCTGCGGCTGAAGTACATCGCGCCGCACGACGAGCAAAGCGGGTCGTTCTGGGGCGTCAACCTCGAAGTCGGAAAGACCGGGCGCAGGGTATCGGAAGTACCGTGGAACGCGCAGTTGAAAGGCATCTACGGTTTTCGCTCGGGGCCGTGGACGGTCGGCTTCAATGCGAACCTCGACGGGAGCCTGGCGGGTTCGCCGGCGAGCCCTGTCTCTCTGGAATTCGATACGAAAGTCGCATACGAGGCGAGGCGGGGGCTGCAGATCGGCTTCGAGAGTTACAACGAGCTCGGCCCGCTGCGCGATCTCGGCCGGCTCAACACGCTGAGCCAGATGCTGTACGGCGTCATCGACGCGGAGGTCTCGAAAAAAGTCGGCATCAACGCCGGCATCGGACGCGGCCTTAACGCCGCGTCGGATCGCTGGGTCGCGAAGGTGATCGTCGGCATCCAGTATTGAACCGCTCGTCGCGGAATCGGCAAACTCGGCCACATCGATTACGCGCAGCTTCGTCATCGACGCTCATACTGTATTCGCCCGCTCGGGCCGCGCTCTGCGGCACGATCTCGCGCTTGTCATTGCGAGGAACGGGGTGACGAAGCAATCGCGAGGCGCTCGCCGTGCGTGTCATCCCAGGGCCGCGCCAGCGCGCCGCGGCGATCTCGCGGCGCACGGGGGTGTTCCGCCCCGGCGATAGCTTGCGCCGCGCGAATCAAGCCGCCGGCAGGAACAGTGCCGGATCGACTGCGGTCGCATTCAGATACACCGTAAAGTGCAGGTGCGGCCCCGTGACGCGGCCGCTGGCGCCGACCTTGCCGATGGAATCACCGGCCGCGACGTTCTGCCCGACGCGTGTGTCGATCCCGCTCAAGTGTGCATACAGCGACAGCAGTCCTGCGCCGTGATCGAGAATGATCGTGCGGCCGGAGAAGAAGTAGTCCCCGACGTCGATCACGCGCCCCGCACCGGCGCCCACGACCGGTGTTCCGGTCGGTGCGGCGATGTCCATCCCGCCGTGAGGATTGCGCGCTTCGCCGTTGAAAAAACGCCGCAGCCCGAACGAGCTCGAGCGCCTTCCCGGCACCGGCTGCATCATCGCCAGCGTCGACGGCGGTTCTTCAGTGAACGTCCTGGTGATACCGGCCAGGTGCGCGCGCTCGCGCTCGTACCGCGCCAGATCCTCGGGGGCGAGCTCGACCTGGGCCGGCGGCACCTTCAGGTGCTGTGAGGCGTAGGTCTTCGGCGTCACCACGATTTCGTACCGTTCGACCCCGCCGCCGGCGCGCTCCGCTTCCACCGAGAGCCTCGCGCCCGGTTTCGTCGCAAGCGCGATGCCGACGAGCGCGACCCACTCGCCGCCATCGCGCATGACGAGCACGCGTTGCTCACCCATGCGCACGCGCGGCGGGTTTGCGCCCGGACCCAGCCCGATTCTGGAGACGCCTCCGGGTACCGGTGACGTACGAGGAAATCGTGTGGTCGCTGCGCCGACGAATTGCGCGGGAGCGAAAGCCAACGATGACAGTGATAAAACGAAGCGGCGGCGATTCATGCGGGAGAGTCTAACGCGTGAAGCGAGCCGATACCGGACCGGATTCCTGATCTCGCGATCGGAGCGTCTATCGATATGCTCGAGCTGCTGCCGGGCGGCATCGAGGACCTTCGTGCTATGCCAAACGCATGACCGCCGCCGCCTCACAATGTGTATGATCGCGGGTCTGCGCGTATGACACTGTTTTTAACCACGAAGGAGCAAAAAGTATGGCAAGCAAAAAGAAGCAGGGCACGTTGGAAATGATCGGCCAAAGCGTTGCCGATGCCGCCAAGACCGCAGTGACCGCCGCAGAGAACTACGTGGTCGAGCCGGTGGGCGAGTTCCTGGGTCTCGGCGGCACAAAGGCCAGGAAGAAAGCCGCGACTAAGAAGACGACAACAAAGGCGACGAAGAAGGCGACGAAGAAGGCAACGAAGAAGGCGGCAAAACAGCCGCCGGCGAAAAAGAAGCAAGCGCGGCCCGCGCCGAAGACCGGAAGTCGCGCCGCTAAACGGCCTGCGGCGGCGAAGCGCCCTGCACCCGCCAAGCGCCCGGCAAAAGCGAAACGCCCCGCGCCTGCGAAGCGTCCGGCCAAGGCGAAACGCCCCGCACCCGCGAAGCGTCCGGCAAAGGCCAAACGCAAGTAGCTGCGGTCGAACGGCCGTGCTCCACGGGGTCGCCACGCCGTCCTCCGGAGCCGGCTCGCGATAACACCGTGGGGGAGGTCTCCTCGCGGTGCGCCGTGTCTGCGCCTCGCGACCCCTTCGGGAACGCCTCATCACCTTGGGGCCTTCCCCGGCTCCCCTCGATGACGGATCATCCATAGTCTCGTCACTGCCGGCTTGTGCCTGGGAGGGAAGATGACTTCACGAAATCGCAGGCGCTTCGTCGCCGGTATGGGCGGCGCGTTCGCGGCGGCGGCCGGCGGGACGCTCACCGGGGCGGCGCGTGCCGCGATGGGGCCGAACGACAAGTTCGATCTCCTGATCAAGGGCGGGGAGCTGCTCGATCCGGGGCAGGGTGTCCGCGGGAAAAACGATATCGGCATACGCTACGGGCGGATCGAGGCGATCGCGCCCGACATACCCGCGGCGCGTGCGTCGCGTGTGCTCGACGCGTCAGGCCGGACGGTCATTCCCGGGCTCATCGATCTTCACGCACACGTCTATCCGTACGGCTCCGCGCTCGGCATCCCGGCCGACGAGCTGATCCCGTTTCAGGGAACGACCACGACGGTGTCCGCGGGCGACGCCGGCGCGAACAACTTCGCGGCTTTTCGGCGCTACATCACCGCGCAGACGCGCACGCGGCTCTATGCCTTCGTGCATATCGCGAACATCGGGCTCAGCGGTTATCCCGAGCCGGAGCTGTATCACCTCGGATTCGCGCAACCCGAAGCGGCGGCGAGAGCGCTGGCGGAGAACGCCGACATCGCGATCGGCATCAAGGTTCGCATGTCCGAGAACGTCATCGCGCACGCGGGCCTCGAGCCCCTCGCCCGTGCGGTTCGCGCATGCGAGATCGCGGGCGGCGGCGCGAGGGTGATGTGTCACATCGGCGGGGTCGAGACGCCGGAGCTGATGTCCCGCATCCTCGATACGCTGCGCACCGGAGACGTGCTGACGCACTGCTTCTCGGGCGCGCCGAACATCGCGGGCAGGTTCACCAATATCGTCCAGGACGGCAAGCTCCTGCCCGCGGCACTCGCCGCGAAGAAGCGCGGCGTGATCTTCGACATCGGCCACGGCGGCGGCAGCTTCGACTTCACCGTGGCGGAGGCCGCGATGCAGCAGGGCTGCATGCCCGACACGATTTCGTCGGACATTCACGTCGCTTCAGGCAATACGCCGGGTATGCCTTACCTCACGTGGGTGATGAGCAAGTTCATGGCGCTCGGCTTCACGCTCGAGCAGGTCGTGCAGATGGCGACCGCGGTGCCCGCGCGCATCATCAACCGCATGCCGATGCTCGGCAGCCTGCGCATCGGTGCGCCTGCGGATGTGACGCTCATCGAAGTCGTGCAGGGTGCGGTCGAGTTCGTGGACACGCGCAACAACAAGCGCCCGGGGAAGGCGTACATCAGGCCGGTGCAGGCGGTGCTCGGCGGCGTGCCTTTCGGGCGGCCGTATCAGGCGCCGTTCTCGGTGCGGTGAGCGGACGGTGTTCGTCGGCATAGCAAAGTGCCCCCTCACCCTGACCCTCTCCCCCTTCGGGGGAGCATCAACGCGGCGAGGTTTCTCCGCTTTACGAAGGATACAGAAAGCGTGTTTGCAGCAAGATTCGCACGAGGGGCGCTCGCCGCCGCTGTCTTCATCTGCGCCCCGCACGTCATGGCGGCGGAGAGCTATCCATCACGTCCGGTTCGCCTCATCATCCCCGCGGGCGCGGGCGGAGTGACCGATATCCTCGGGCGCGTGGTCGCAGCGAAGATGACCGAAAGCACGGGCCAGCAGGTCATCGTCGACAACCGGCCGGGGGCGAGCGGCATCGTCGGCTCGCAGATCGTCGCGAAAGCGCCGCCCGACGGTCACACCCTGCTGATGGTCTTTCCTTCGCACCCGGTGAACCCCAGCCTCTACGCCGACATCCCCTACGACACCGCGACCGCCTTCGCGCCGGTCAGCATGGTGAGCGCGGTCGCGCCGGTGCTCGTCGTCGCGAGCCAGTTCCCGGCGAAATCGATGAAAGAGCTCGTCGCGCTGGCCAAGGCGAAACCGGGCCAGCTCAATCACGGCTCGGTCGGCAGCGGCAGCATGGGCGCTCTCGGCGCGGAGCTGCTGCGCTCGCTCGCCGGTATTCAGTTCACCCAGGTGAGCTACAAAGGCTCGCCGCAGGCACTGACCGCGTTGATGTCGGGCGAGATCGAGTTCTATCTCATGGGCTCGGCAGGCAGCGTAGGTCCGCAGGTCAAAGCCGGTCGCATACGTGCGCTCGGCGTCGGCGCGAAACAGCGAATCTCGATTCTTCCCGACGTCCCCACGATCGGCGAGACCGTGCCGGGTTACGAGGCGCGCGGATGGAACGGCATACTGGCGCCGGCGCGCACGCCCAAAGCCATCGTCGATCGGCTGCACCGCGAGATCGTCAAAGTCGTGCGCTCACCGGAGTTCGCGCAAGTCGTGACGGCGGAGGGCGCGACCGCAGTCGGCAACACGCCCGCGGAGTTCGACGCGGTCATCCGCGCCGATCTCGCGAAGTGGGCGAAGATCATCAGGGAAAATGGGATACGCGCTCAGTAGGCCGCCGCGAACGCGGCGCCCGGCAACCTGAAGGAGCTCGTCGAATGAGCGGCGTCGTCGCAAAAGGCCGGCGGTGAATGCGCGGCCCGCACGGCGCAGACGCGGTGCCGAGGTGTGTTATTAATGACGCCCGCACGGGCTTCCATTCGCAACCAAGCTGAAGGCGCACTGATTGAGCAACGCACTGGAATTGTACGAGTCCCGCGTGAGCCGCATCGATCTCAGCGACGGCGTGGCCACGATCCATTTTTCGCACGCCTACATCCACAAGACCAAGGGCAAGCCGGGGCACGGCGCGGGCACCGCATGGAGCCAGGAAGCGCAGCTCGTCATGTCCGACCCGGTGATGTTCGGGCCGATGCCGGGGCTGCCGGGCACGATCGCCGAAGGCTATCTCGAAGTCGGCGGTGTCAGGCACGAGCTGCTGCCCCTGCCTTTCGCGCGTAAAGTCGCGGCGAGGCTGTGGCTCGTTTTCGAAGACGGGACGCAGGCGGAGATCGCCGGCAAGCGGCCGTTCGTCGAGCTGCTCGGCAAGCCCATTTACCTCGAGGATTCGCAATGACGCGCGAAATCGCGACCGTGCGCTCCCGCTGTCGCTTCACTCGAATAACAGGGAAAGCCGTGAAGAAGAACACAACGCTCAAAGCTCTCGCCGCCACCGCATCGTTCATGCTGTGCGCCATCGCGGCAGCCGCCACCGCCGAGCCGCCCGTCCAGTCGGTTCTCGCTCTGGCGAAAAAGGAGAAGCCGGCGCTGCTCGACACGCTGAAGGAGCTCACCGCGATCGAGTCGGGCAGCCGGGAGCCGGAAGAGCTCGACCGGATCGCCGACGTGCTGGCGGCGAAGCTGCGCGCGCTCGGCGGGAAGGTCGATCTGATCGAGCCGACCGAAGCGACGACGCACCGGCTCTCGGACACGCCCGAGAAGATCGGGAAGATGGTGCGCGCGACGTTCACGGGCACCGGCACGAAGAAAATCATGCTGATGGCGCACATGGACACGGTGTATCCACGCGGCATGCTGGCCCAGCAGCCGTACCGGATCGACGGCGAGCGCGCGTATGGCCTGGGGATCGCCGACAACCGGCAGGGTATCGCGACCATCCTGCATACCCTCGCGATGCTCAGGGCGATGAATTTCCGCGACTACGGCACGATCACCGTGTTCATCAACGCGGACGAGGAGATCGGGTCTCCCGGTGCGCGCTATCACCACATACGGCTGGGTGCGGAACACGACGCGGTGATGTCGTTCGAAGGCGGCGGAACGCCGCAGGATGATCGGGTTCGCCTCGCCACCAGCGGGCACGCGCTCGCGCTGCTCAACGTGCGTGGCCGCGCCTCGCACGCGGGGAGCGCGCCTGAACGCGGAGTCAACTCGCTCGACGAGCTCGCTTTCCAGATCCTGCAGATGCGCGACCTGTCCGATCCCGCGACGGGCGTCAAAGTGAACTGGACGCTCGCGAGTGCCGGGATCGTCAGCAACATGATCCCGCCGCGGGCGCAGGCGAGCGCGGACGTTCGTGTCGCCCGCATCGCGGATTACGACGGCATCGAAGCGAGGCTGCGCGAACGCGTCAAGAAGAAGCTGCTGCCGGAGTCGGAAGTCGAGCTCGTCTTCGAGCGCCGCTTCCCGCCGCTCGAGCCCAAGCCTTCGTCGCGCGCGCTGAGCAAACATGCGCAGGCGATTTACCGCGAGCTCGGGCTGAACCTCAGAATCCTCGAGGACTCCGCCGGCGGCTTCACCGACGCCGCGAACGCGTCGCTCAAGACGAGCGCGCCGGTGATCGAAGGCTTCGGCCTGCGCGGATTCGGCTCGCACACGACCAACGCCGAGTACATCCTGATCGACTCCATCGAGCCTCGCCTCTATCTCGCCGCGCGCATGATCATGGACGTGGCGCGGGGCTTGGCGCCGCTGAAATAGCGTTGAGGCCGATCGAGTCGTGAACCCCTATTACGCCACCGGCTTTCTCAGCGCGTTGTTCTTCTGGGTGTGGCCGGCGTTTCTCTTCGGAAAGCTCGATGCGCCGTGGTTTACCGTGATCGGCTTCGCCGTGATCATTTTTCTCGGCGCCGGCAGGCTCGCATCCGATTTTCATATCCGTTTCATCGCGCCGAAGAAACCGCCCCGCGGGCCCGCAGCGGGAATCGCGATCATGTGCGCCGTGATCGTCGCGGCCGCCGCGTTGACCCGGTTCGCATATGACGCGTACGTGCGTACGTGAGTAAACGTCATTGCCCGAGGCGCTCGCGGGGTCAGACCCCGGTTTTCTCGCTTGGGGTCTGACCCCGGTTTACGTGCACCGCGAGATCGCCGCGGCGCCTTTGCCGGCGCGCCGCGATGACAAACACAAAGCAACCCCGAGACACCCGATGCCCTATCTGAACCTGAACCCCGACACACGCCTGTACTACGAGATCGACGACTGGACCGACCCGTGGGCGACGCCCGAAACCGTCGTCCTGATCCACGGCTTCACCGAATCGACCGAGGCGTGGCGCGCGTGGGTGCCGCATCTGGGCCGCCGTTATCGCGTGATCCGCTTCGATCAGCCGGGTTTCGGGCGATCGAGCCCGGTGACGAGCGAGACCGTGTTCACCACCGAAAGCTTCATCGACGCGGCGGCGCGGGTGATCACCGACATCGGCGGCGGCCCGGCACACGTCGTCGGCGCGAAAAGCGGCGGCCTGGTCGCGATCGAGCTCGCACGCCTGCGGCCGGCGCTCGTCAGGACGATCACACTCGCGTCGGTGCCGCTCGCGCCGCCGCAGCCTTCGCGATGGCTCGAGCACATGGAGGCGCACGGCGTTCGCAGCTGGGCGAAAGAGACCATGCCGCCGCGCCTCGGCAGCCGCATGCCGCCTGCAGGCGTCCAGTGGTGGGTCGATCTCATGGGCAGCACCGCGATCGAGACCGCGCGCGCGTACATGCGCTGGGTGAGCGGTATCGACGTCGGCGCCACGCTGCACGAAGTCAAGCACCCCGCGCTCGTGCTGACCACGACGACGCCCCGGCGCGCCTACAGCCGCTCGGACATCGACGTGTATCGCGAGCGCCTGCCGCACGCCAGTATCGTTGCGCTGCCGGGCGACGGTTATCATGTCGGCGCGAGCGACCCCGACGAGTGCGCCCGCATCACCCGCGACTTCATGGCGACGCACGCCGCTGCGTAGCGTTCGACCCACCAAAGAGGAACTCATGACGACCGTTTTCGTATCGAAGCAGTTCGTCGCCGGTTTCGGCGACGCGCTGCAAGCCGAAGCCCGGGCCGCGGGCAAGTCGGTGGAGTTCATCACCGTGCCCGATGCGCCGGGCGCACGCCTGTCGCAGGCCGACTGCGACCGCATCGACTGTACGTTCATCGACCGCGACATCCGTTTCGACGAGAACGCGCTCAAAGCCTATAGCGATGCGCTCGTCGCCTCGACCAGCTGCAAGTGGATCCACCTGACGAGCTCCGGCGTGAACGCGACGCCGTTTACCGTCGCGCTCGACCAGCGGGGCGCGACGATCACCACGTCGACCGGCTCCAACGCCGAACCGGTGGCGCAGACCGGTTTCACCGGGCTCCTCATGCTCGCGCGCGGCTTCCCGGGTTACATCCAGGGGCAGCACAAGCACGAGTGGCGCCCGTTGCGCGGGGCGGCACTGCCCGACGATCTCAGAGGCCAGAGCGTCGTCCTGATCGGCGTCGGCGCGATCGGGAAGATCTTCGCGGGTTACGCGCGGGCTTTCGGGCTGAAGGTGATCGGCGTGAGGCGCAGTCCCGGCACGCCCGACGATCCGGTCGACGAAATGCACCCGCCTTCGAAACTGCCGGAGCTGTTGCCGCGTGCGGACTGGGTGGTGATCGCGTGCCCGCTCACCCAGGAAACTCGCAACCTGGTGAATGCCGATGCGTTCAAGCGGATGAAGAAAGGCGCCCGCCTGATCAACATCGGGCGCGGCGAAGTGATGGACCAGGCCGCGTTCATCGACGCGATCCGCAGCGGACACCTGGCCGGCGCGGCGCTCGACGCCCACGCGCCCGAGCCGCTGCCCGCCGATTCGCCGCTGTGGGACCTGCCGAACGTCATCGTCACCCCGCACAACGCGTCGGCGTCGAACGGCAACGAGCAGCGCTGCGCCGAGATGTTCATCGCGAACTTCGGCCACTGGCTGCGCGGCGAGCCGATGTTCAACGTCGCCCGGGTGTCCTGACGCACCGGGCTTGACGGCGCCCGGCAGGGGCTGCCCCGGCGCGCTGCCCCGCTCATGGGTCAAGATTTCGCCTGTCCGGCCGTAATGACCCGTATTCACGAGACCGGCGGCTGGCGCCGGCGCTCCCGCGCGCAGCGCTCGAGGGACACGTTCCCCCGGCCCCGAAAAGGCGATGCCTCACATGCAGCACGCTTCAGTCGGTCCGCCGCTTCCCCGCGGTCCGGGCATCACCGCGCCGGCTGCAGCGACCGCCGGCCGCTCCCCCATCGAGACCGCGCTATTCGGCCCTCACGCCGCCGACCGCAGGCAGCGCGTGCGCATCGTGCGCTTCTTCATGGCTTCGGGAAGCTCGCTCCTCGTGGTGTTGCTGTTCGCCGCGGGCAACCTGCTCGGCTTCGTCCCGCTGTATGCGCTCGTCAGCGGCACCATCCTCATCGTCGGGTCGGTCGTGGCTTTCTTCGCGATGTTCCATACCGGCGCCAACCTGCGTTTTCGCGACCCCAGCCTGACCTTGCCCCAGATCATCGTTTCGGTGATCGTCACGAGCTGGGTGCTCTATCACGCGGGCGAAGCGCGCACCGCGTATTTCCTGATCTACATGGTGTCGTTCCTGTTCGCGGTGTTCCAGTTGAACACCGCGGGGCTGGTGCGCCTCGCGGTCACGGTCGTCGCGTGCTACAGCGTGGTCCTGGCGCTGCTGGTGCTGAACCATCCGGGGGAAGTCGACATGCGGCTCGAAGCGCTGCGATTCCTGGTGCTGAGCGCGGTGCTGGGATGGTTCGCCGTGATGGGCGGTTACATCCAGAAGCTGCGTGAACGCCTGAGGAAGGCGCGCGATTCGGCGAATGCGGCGAACCTCGCGAAAAGCGAGTTCCTGGCGAACATGAGCCACGAGATCCGCACCCCGATGAACGGGATGCTCGGGATGACCGAGCTCCTGCTCGACACCGCGCTGAACGACGCCCAGCAGCGCTACACCCGGAACGTGCGCAGCTCGTGCGAAGCGCTGCTGCACATCATCAACGACATCCTCGACTTCTCCACGATAGAAGCGGGCAAGCTGCACTTCGAGTCGGTCGACTTCAGCGTGCGCGAAATCACCGAGGAAGTCGCCGAGCTGCTCGCGTCCCGCGCTCACGCGAAAGACCTCGAGATGCTGTTGCGCATCGACGACGACGTGCCTGCTTTCGTGCACGGCGACCCCGGGCGGCTGCGGCAGGTCCTGATCAACCTCATCGGCAATGCGGTGAAATTCACCGAGTGCGGCGAGGTGGAAATCCGCGCGCGGCTCGCGCCCTCGGGTGGTGTGCGTGCGCCGGCGGGAAGCTGCGCCCTGGAATTCACGGTGCGCGACACCGGCATCGGCATGACCGCGTCCGCGCGCAGCCGCATCTTCAACGCGTTCAGCCAGGCCGACGGCTCCACCACGCGCAAGTTCGGCGGCACCGGGCTAGGGCTCGTCATCTCCCAGCAGCTCGTCGAGCTGATGGGCGGGACAATCGACGTGGAAAGCAAGCCGGGCGAGGGCTCGACGTTCCGCTTCGTCGCGGTGCTGGCGGTATCCGACACGCCGGGATCGTTACCGCAGGGGAGCGACGAGCTGCGCGGGCTGCGTGCGCTCATCGTGGACGACAAGCCCGCGAGCTGCGCGATCCTGCAGCGGCACGCGAGCGCGTGCGGCATCGTCAGCACCTCGGCGGATTGCGGCGAGCGCGCGCTCGCGCTGCTCGCCAGCGCCGCGGCAGCCGGCTCGCCGTACGAGGTCGTGCTAATCGATATGAAAATGCCCGGCATGAGCGGCGCGCAGCTCGCGCAGGCGATCGCCGCGTCTCCCGCTTACGGCGCGCCGAAGCTGATCATGATGACTTCACTCAGCGCGCGCGAGGTCGCCGCGAATACCCCGCAGCCCGGCGTCTACGCGTGCCTCAACAAGCCGGTGCGCCGCGCGCAGCTGTACGGCTGCATAGCCGGCGCGATCGGTCGGCCGTCGGAGGACGCCGCTGCGGCGAAGCCTGCCGACTCGCAGCCTGCCGCGATAGCCGCACGCGTGCTCGTCGTCGAAGACAACCGCATCAACCAGCAGATCTGCCTCGCGATGCTGCGCTCTTTCGGCTGCGAAGCCGAGATCGCGGGCAACGGACGCGAAGGCTTCGATGCCGCGTGCGGCGGCGAATTCGACCTCGTGCTGATGGATTGCCAGATGCCCGAGATGGACGGCTACGCGGCGACCGCTTTGATCCGCGCGCACGAGTCCGATCTGAACGCACACCGTGCCGAGGGCACCCCGAAGCGGCACATGCCGATCGTCGCCCTCACCGCGAACGCGATGGAAGGCGATCGCGAGAAATGCCTGAGCGCCGGCATGGACGATTACCTGACCAAGCCCTTCAAGAAGGACCAGCTGCACGCGATGCTGCGGCGATGGGCGTGCGCGGGCGTGAGCGGCGCGCTGCAGTTGCGGCTGTAGCTCGCACTCGTCCCCCTCGACTGCGGTAGTCGCGGCACACCGGTTGTTGTCATCGCGAGGCGCCGGCAGGGGCGCCGTGGCGATCTCGTGGCGCACGAGAACTGCTACGAGCGCCTCGGGATTGCTTCGTCGCGTTGCTCCTCGCAATGACAGAAGGGTGTAGGCCGCGGCCGGCGTGTGGGACCACTGTTGTCGCGGCACGCGCGGTTGTTGTCATCGCGAGGCGCCGGCAGCGGCGCCGTGGCGATCTCGTGGCGCACGAGAACTG
>JAQGNC010000518.1 GCA_028292065.1 Betaproteobacteria bacterium | reverse complement strand
GCCGTGGCGGCGGCCGGCGCAATTGCCGGCGTGCCGACCAGGCGCACCGCCAGCGGCACCGGATCTTCGGGCACTCGCGGCGGGTCGATGTCGCCGAATCCGACGATTGCCGCGTGCGCTGCGGCGGACACCGCGGCGGCGAAGCCGAGCCGCCGCCAAGGCCCGGCTTCAATCACGGACGTCGAGGCTCTGGATGACCTGTTCGATGCGCATGTTCTCTTTTTCGATGATCAGCAGTTTCACCGGCAGGTATTGATGCTGCGGCGACAGCCAGACTTCGGTCACGGTGTCGCCAGGCTCCCGCTGTTTTACCAGATGCAGGGTTTTCAGCCGCCCGAGACCGGTGTCGATCTCGACGTCCTCGGTCGCGCGGTAGCGGTAGCGGTCGAGCTTGCGGCCGTTGGTCATCGGGAACTCGAGCTGGCGCAGGCGCTCGGGCGACAGGAACATGAACTGGTACATGACCGAAAGTCGATCCTGGGTCCCGGTGGGCAGCGCGACGGACTCGGTCTTGCCCTCGTGCCTCAGGACGAGCTGTTTCTGCCCCCAGTCGAACTCGGCGCTCACCTGCGGACTTTCGGTGGCGCTGCGCCGCGCGTCGAACTGGGTGGGGCGCAGGCCGTCGCGTCCGATGCGTCCGGTGCTCGTAAAGCGCAGCGGGTGACGCTGTATGAGTGCCGCCAGGCCCATGGGTTTGGTGTCGCTCACGATGCGGTACGCCGAGCCGTCGGCCTCGAAATTCTCGCTGATCGTGCCGATCGGCATGCCGTTCATGAAGGCGTTGTAAGCCGCCTTCACGCTTTTCGCCGCAGCGCTCGCCGGTGGGGCGACGGCGCCGAGCGCGAGGGCCAGCGCGAAAACCACGCAATCGAAGGTCCGGTTTCTCATGATAGGAAAGACCGCTGCGGTGCAGACACGTTCGCGCGCCGGCACGCGTTACCGGGGAAGGGCGGGCGAGATCAACGCGCCCGTCGAAGGCCCTGCGGCGTCGACCTGAACTTTACCTTCGGCCGTCAGGGAGAGGCGATTTTCGCAAAACCAGCTCACCGCCTGCGGATAGACGCGGTGCTCCTGCGCGAGCACCCGCGCGGCGAGCACGTCCTCGGTGTCGTCGGGCTGAACCGGAACCGCGGCCTGGATCACGATCGGGCCGTGGTCGAGCTCGGGCGTGACGAAATGCACCGTGCAGCCGTGCACCCGCACCCCGGCGTCCAGCGCTCGGCGGTGGGTGTGCAGGCCCGGGAAAGCGGGGAGTAGCGACGGATGGATGTTGAGCATGCGGCCGGCATAGTGGCGCACCGTCGCGTCGGTGAGCACGCGCATGAAGCCGGCGAGCACGACCAGACCGGGATCGAAGCTGTCGATCGCGTCGCGCAGCGCGGCGTCGAAAGCGTCCCGGTCCGGATACATTTTGTGATCGACCACCGTGGTGCTCACGCCGTGCGCCTTTGCGATCGCCAAGCCGCCGGCGCCGGGCACGTTGCTGATGACTGCGGCGAAAGTCGCGGGCACCCGCGCATCGAGCAGCGCTTCCATATTGCTGCCGCGGCCGGAGATCAGGACGACGATGCGCGTAGCAGCCGGCACTGCCTTACTCGACGATCGTCTGCGGCTCGTCGCCGCGGCGCTGATCGACGGCGCCGATGCGCCAGACCGTCTCGCCTTCCTGCTCGAGCACGCGGGCGGCGCGCTCGGCATCGGCGGGGGCGACCACGAGAACCATGCCGATGCCGCAGTTGAAGACGCGGAACATCTCGTCGTCGGCGACGCCACCCTCGCGCTGCAGCCACGAGAAAAGCGGCGGCATCGGCCATGCCTTGCGCTCGAGGCGCGCGACCAGGTTCTCCGCGAGCATCCGCGGCACGTTCTCGACGATGCCGCCTCCGGTGATGTGCGCCATTCCTTTCACGGCCACTTCAGCGAGCAGCTTCAGCACCGGTTTCACGTAAATGCGAGTCGGGGCGAGCGCCAGGTCCGCGAGCGGCGCCGGCTCGCCTGCCGGGGACTCGATCAGGTGCTCCATGCCGCTGCGCTCGATGATCTTGCGAATCAGCGAATAGCCGTTCGAATGCGCGCCGTCGCTCGCGAGGCCGAGCACGACGTCGCCCGGCTCGATCGTCGAGCCGTCGATGATGCGCGATTTCTCGACGACCCCGACCGCGAAACCCGCGAGGTCGTATTCGCCCGGGGTGTACATGCCCGGCATCTCGGCGGTCTCGCCGCCGATGAGTGCGCATCCCGCGCGCTCGCAGCCTGCGGCAATGCCTTTGACGACTTCGCTCGCGGTCGCCACGTCGAGCTTGCCGCACGCGTAGTAGTCGAGGAAGTACAGCGGCTCCGCGCCGAGGGTGAGGATGTCGTTCACGCTCATCGCGACCAGGTCGATGCCGATCGTGCCGTGGCGGTTGAGCTCGAAGGCGAGCTTCAGCTTGGTGCCCACGCCGTCGGTTCCGGAGACGAGCACCGGTTCGCGATAGCCCTTGGGAAGCTCGAACAGCGCGCCGAAGCCGCCGATGCCGGCGAGCACGCCGGGGCGCATCGTGCGTTTGGCGTAGGGCTTGATTTTTTCGACCAGCGCGTCGCCCGCGTCGATGTCGACGCCGGCATCGCGATAGGTGAGCGGGGATCCGGGGGGAGTGGAGTGAGTCATACACCGATCAGAGACGAGACGGAGGGCGCCGGATGCGCAGCACCCGGATGCGCGGCACACGGGACAGGCGACACGCGCGCATGAAAAGTGGCGCCAATTCTACCGGAAGTCACCCGCGAGTTCTGCGTGGCGGGAGACGCGAGACGCGGCAGTCTTACGCCCCGCGGCGTGTACAATCCGGCCTCGCATTCGGATCCGCAAGGCACGGGCGCAGCCGGCGAGCCGCGCTGCGGCTGTTCGGCGCCGTGCGTTCTTTCGCCACTTCTGCCCGCCACATGCCCGCGTGAAACAGCTCGCTTTGGATTTTTCAGTCGTGACGCCGCCGACGTTCGACAACTTCGTCGTCGGCTGCAACGCGGAGCTGGTCGAGCGCTTGCGCAGCGTCGTCGGGGCCGAGGGCGGCGAGCGTTTCGTCTACCTCTGGGGCGCTCGCGGCAGCGGCAGAACGCACCTGCTCAAAGCCGCGGTCGCGGGGCTGCAAGCCGCCGGGGTTCGAGCGGCTTACTTTCGCTGCACACCCGACGACGCCCCGGACGAGGCGTTGCAGTCGATGGATGCCGTCGCGACAGACGACGTCGAGCGCCTCTCGGACGACGGCCAGATCGCGCTCTTCAATCTCTACAACGTGCTGCGCGAAAAAGGCGGAACCCTGGTCGCCGCGGGCCACGTCGCGCCGATGCAGCTCGGGCTGCGCGCCGACGTCGTGACGCGTTTGGGCTGGGGGCTCGTATACGAAGTGCACGGCTTGAGCGACGACGAAAAAACACGCGCGCTCAAAGACCGTGCTTCGGCGCGCGGGTTCACGCTCCAGCCGGAAGTCTCGCAGTACCTGCTCACCCACGCGCGCCGCGACATGCCTGCGCTGCTCGCGATGCTCGACGCGCTCGACCGCTATTCGCTCGAAGCCAAACGCCCCGTGACGGTGCCGCTGCTGCGCGAGCTCCTCGCCGCCGAGGGGCGGTAAGTGCGGTAGCGTCATCCTGGACGTCATCCCGGGCGTCATCCTGGCGAAGGCCAGGACCCATTTTGACGTTGAAGTAAATTTTGACACCGACGTAAATCTTGGCGTTAACGAATCAGGACCCCCATTGAATCTCGCGCTCTTCGACCTCGACAACACCCTCCTCGCAGGCGACAGCGATTTCGAGTGGGCGCAGTTCCTCATCGAGCAGGGCGTGCTCGATCGGGAAGTCTACGAGGCGCGCAACCAGCATTTCTACGACCAGTACAAGGCCGGGACGCTCGACATCCGCGAGTTCCTCGACTTCCAGTTGAAGCCGCTCGCGCGCTATCCGCGGGCGACGCTCGACGCGTGGCACGTCGAGTTCATGGCGCGCAAGATCATGC
This sequence comes from Betaproteobacteria bacterium, assembly GCA_028292065.1. Classification (GTDB taxonomy): domain Bacteria; phylum Pseudomonadota; class Gammaproteobacteria; order Burkholderiales; family SG8-41; genus JAQGMV01. The sequence continues at coordinate 215 of JAQGNC010000518.1, read as the reverse complement.
CGATCGTGCGCGATTCCGCGCGCGAGCTCGTGAACCGCCACGCCGGCGACCTGCGCGTGCTGATCACCGCCACCAACAGCTTCGTCACCGCGCCGATCGCGCGCGTCTTCGGCATCGAGCACCTCATCGCGACCGAGCCCGCGCAGCGCGACGGCGAGTTCACCGGGGGTGTGACCGACCTCCCGTGTTTCCGCGAAGGCAAAGTCGAGCGCCTG
>JAQGNC010000517.1 GCA_028292065.1 Betaproteobacteria bacterium | reverse complement strand
GGTGGGTCGAGCGCCGCGCCGCCACGCGCACCTCGCGCGCAATGCGGTCGACCGAAGCCCCGGTCCCGCCGCCGCTCAACGCCGACCAGGCACGTGCGGTCGAGAGCATACGGGCCGCGCTCGGCAGCTTTCGGCCGATCCTCCTGTGCGGCGTCACCGGCAGCGGCAAGACCGAGGTGTATCTGCGGGTCGCCGAGACGGTGCTCGAAGCAGGCGGGCAGGTGCTGCTGCTGGTGCCCGAGATCGCCCTGACCCCGCAGCTCGAAAGCATGGTGCAGGCGCGCTTCCCGGATGCGGCGCTCGTCAGCCTGCACAGCGGCCTGAACGAGACCGAGCGCATGCGCAACTGGGTCGCGGCCCAGCACGGCGAGGCGCAGATCGTCCTCGGCACCCGGCTCGCGGTTTTCACGCCGCTGCCGCGGCTCGGGCTCGTCGTGGTCGACGAAGAACACGACGCGTCGTTCAAGCAGACCGAAGGCTTCTGCTACTCCGCGCGCGATCTCGCGGTGGTGCGCGCGAGCCAGCGCGGCGTGCCGATCGTGCTGGGCTCCGCCACCCCTTCGCTCGAGAGCTACCAGAACGCGCGCAGCGGCCGCTACGCGCTGCTCGAGCTGCCCGAGCGGATCAACGGGCGCCCGCCGCGGATCTCATACGTCGGGGTACGCGGAATCGGCACGTCGTTCGACGGCATCGCGCCGCAGTTGCTCGACGCGATTCGAAAATGCATCGGCCGGCGCGAGCAGGCGCTCGTCTTCATCAACCGCCGCGGCTATGCGCCGGTGCTGATGTGCCACAGCTGCGGCTGGCTCTCGGGCTGTCACCGCTGCTCGGCGCAGCTCGTGGTGCATCTGCCCGCGCGCGAGCTGCATTGCCATCACTGCGGGCACTGCGCGCCGGTGCCCGAAGCATGCCCGACGTGCGGCAATACCGACCTCTCGCCGATCGGGCAGGGCACGCAGCGTATAGAAGCGACGCTCAACGGGCATTTTCCGGACGCGCGTATCCTTCGCATCGACCGCGACAGCACGCGCCGCAAGCACGCGTGGAGCGGCATGCGCAGCCGCATCCAGGCGCGCGACGTCGACATCCTCGTCGGCACCCAGATTCTCGCCAAAGGCCACGACTTTCCGCACCTGGCGCTGGTGTGCGTGCTCAACGCCGACGCGATGCTCTACAGCTCGGACTTTCGCGCTTCCGAACGCCTCTACGCGCTGCTGACCCAGGTCGCGGGGCGCGCCGGCCGCGGCGAGGCGCAAGGCGAAGTGCTGATCCAGACCGAGTTTCCCGAACATCCGCTGTATGCGGCGCTGCGCAGCCAGGATCTCGACGCGTACGCCGCCGCGTTGCTCGCGGAGCGCGAGTCGGCGGGTTTTCCGCCTTTCGTGCACCAGGCACTGCTGCGCGCCGAAGCGCCTGAGGTCGACACCGCCTTGCAGTTGCTCACTCACGCCAAGGAAATCGGGCGGGTGCTCGCCGACGGCGTCGAGCTCTACGATCCGGTTCCCGCGACGATGGTGCGCCTCGCCGGACGCGAGCGCGCCCAGCTGCTGGTGCAATCGGAATCGCGGCCGCGGCTGCACGCTTTTCTCGCTTTGTGGCGCGATCTGCTCGCGGCGGAGAAATCGAGCAGCGCGCGCTGGGCGCTCGACGTCGATCCCATCGAGCTCTGACGGCACGGCGCAACGCGCTTACCGTGAACCTGCGGGCGTACTGATAAACTCTCGCGCTTTCAGCGCTTACGCGCACCGGCAGCCGTGCCTGAGCGCAGCCGCTGCCGAGAGCCTGCATCAGCCCTCCGGGCGACGCCTACCCCCTCCTCACTCATGTCCCAAGCCCGCACCACCGACGCCCGAACGTTTTGCGCTGAGCTGATCGAGGCCGCGCTGCACGCCGCGTGGCCTGAAACCGCGCCCCCGGCGGTTCAGCTCGACCGGCCGAAAGACCCGCGTCACGGCGATTACGCGTGCAACGTCGCGCTCCAGCTCGCGCGCACGCTCAAGCGCTCGCCGCGCGAGATCGCAACGACGATCAAGGACGCGCTGCCCGCGTCGCCTTATCTCGAGAAAGCCGAAGTCGCGGGCGCCGGCTTCATCAACCTGTTTCTGAAGCGCGAGTTCAAGCAGCTCATCGTGAGCGAAGTGCTCGAGAGCGCAGATGCGTTCGGACGCCACCAAAGCGGCGCCGGCAAGCGGGTGCAGGTCGAGTTCGTCTCGGCGAACCCGACCGGGCCGCTGCACGTCGGCCACGGCCGCGGCGCCGCTTTCGGCGCGAGTCTCGCGAACGTGCTCGACGCAGCCGGTTTTGAGGTCGCGCGCGAGTACTACGTCAACGACGCCGGCCGCCAGATGGACATCCTGGCGGTCTCGACGTGGCTGCGCTACCTCGAGATCGCCGCAGAGCGCGTGCCTTTCCCGCCTAACGCTTACCAGGGCGATTACGTGCGAGCGATGGCGCAAGCGCTTTTCGATGCGAAAGGCGCGCGCTACGCGAGGCCCGCGGGCGAGATCGTGAAAGACCTGCCGAGCGTGATCGACGAGCCCGAAGCGCACCTCGACGCGCTGATCGCACGCGCGAGATTCCTGCTCGGCGAAGGCTACGACGAGATCCATGCCCACGCGCTGAACGAGCAGCTCGCCGACTGCCGCGACGACCTGACCGAGTTCGGCGTGGTGTTCGACAACTGGTTCTCGGAGCGCTCGCTCTACGATTCGGGCGCGGTCGAGCGGGCGGTCGCGAAGCTCACCGAAGCCGGCCATCTCTACGAGAAAGACGGCGCGAAGTGGTTCGCCTCGACCGCTTTCGGCGACGAGAAAGACCGCGTCGTGCAGCGCGAGAACGGCCAGTACACCTATTTCGCCTCGGACATCGCTTATCACCTGAACAAGCTCGAGCGCTACGACGTCGCGATCGACGTGTGGGGGGCGGATCACCACGGCTACATCCCGCGCGTGAGGGGCGCGCTCGCGGCGATGGGGCTTTCCACCGACAGGCTTTCGGTCGCGCTGGTGCAGTTCGCGGTGCTCTATCGCAACGGCGAGAAAGTCTCGATGTCGACGCGCGCCGGCGAGTTCGTCACGCTGCGCGAGCTGCGCTTCGAGGTCGGCAACGATGCCGCGCGCTTTTTCTACGTGATGCGTAAAAGCGACCAGCATCTCGACTTCGATCTCGATCTCGCGAAATCGCAGACTAACGAGAACCCGGTGTATTACATCCAGTACGCACACGCGCGCGTGTGCAGCCTGCACGAGCAGTGGGACGGCGACGCGGGCGCGCTCGCGAAAGCCGACCTCTCGCCGCTCGCGTCCGAGCACGAGCTCGCGTTGATGGAGAAGCTCGCCGCTTATCCCGAGACGGTGGAAAACGCCGCGCGCGATTACGCGCCGCACGCGATCGCGTTCTACCTCAAGGATCTCGCGGGCGATTTCCACAGCTACTACAACGCGACGCGTATCCTCGTCGCCGAAGAAAACGTGACGGCTGCGCGTCTCGCGCTCGCGACCGCCGTGCGCCAGGTGCTGCGCAACGGCCTCGCCCTGTTGGGTGTCTCTGCACCTGAAAGAATGTAAGATAAGACATGTCGAAGGATTACAAGGGCGGCGCCCGCGCGCGCAGCGGAAAGCGCAACGGCAGCTCGCTGCTGGTAGGCATACTTTTCGGACTGGTGATGGGCCTCGCGGTCGCGCTCGGGGTCGCGTGGTACATCAACAAGATCCCGAACCCGTTCTCGTCGACCCGGGCGACGCCGCCCACGCCGCCCGCGAAGATGGAGGCGCCGAAAGCGGCGCCGGCGCAAAGCGCGAAAGTCGAAGACAAGGCGCCCAAGGGCGATGACAAGCCGCGCTTCGATTTCTACAAGATCCTCCCGGGAACGGAGGAAGCGACGCCCGACAAAAGCGCCAGGGAACCGGCGAAAGGGTCAACCGGAGCGGCCAAGGAAGCGTTCTTCCTGCAGGCCGGGTCGTTCCAGAGCGCGCCCGATGCGGACAACCTCAAGGCACGGCTCGCGCTGCTCGGGGTCGAAGCGGCGATCGAGACGACGTCGTTGCCCGACAAAGGCGTGTGGCACCGGGTGCGCGTCGGTCCTTACACGAGCGTCGAAGAACTCAATCGCACCCGCGACACTCTGAAGCAGAACGGCGTCCAGACGACTTTAGTCAAAGCGCGCGAGCCGGAACGCTAGTCGGCTCGCGGTGAGCGCCGGCCATCCGATCTTAACAACGGAGTAAAGCTATGCACGGTTTTGCACGCGGGCTGCGCGTACTCGCAGCCGTCCTCTGCCTTTCGTTCGTCGCGAGCACCGCCTTCGCCCAGGTCGCGGGCAAGGACTTCCAGCCGATCACCCCGCCCCAGCCGACCGAGACCGGCAACAAGATCGAAGTGATCGAGTTCTTCTCGTACGCGTGCCCGCACTG